>CAZPZP010000177.1:0-7260 GCA_964591025.1 uncultured Chthonomonadaceae bacterium | reverse complement strand
TTTCAACCCCCGATCTCATCACAGCAACGAGATTTGGACAGTAACAATGAATTCCGCCGGGCAAAATGAGTTTTCACCATTTGCTGCGGGGCTGCTAAACCCACATACTTTACAGGAGGAAACCGATGATAAACGCATCCTTTTTCGGACATTTGCCCCTGCTTGGTCTCAGTTTGCTCGCGTGCTTTTCGGTAGCAGCACTCTCTGCAAATGCTGACTCGCCCAAACCTATCGCTCTTTGGCAAGGCATTGCGCCCGGAGACAAGGGCGATATTGGCGCGGAAAAAGATACCACCGAAACCGACGCCAACGGTAAGCCCAAAGACGATATTATTCGGCTCGGCAATGTCACACAACCCACAATCGAAGTCTATCGCCCCGCGAAAAACAAGGCGAACGGCACGGCGGTTCTCGTTTGTCCGGGCGGCGGCTACCATATCCTCGCCATGAATCTGGAAGGGACGGAAGTCTGCGAATGGCTCAATTCTATCGGCGTCACTGCCATTTTGCTCAAGTACCGCGTGCCGGGACGTACCGGACTGGAACGCTATAAGGCGGCTCTGCAAGACTCACAACGCGCCCTCAGCATGGTGCGGCATCGCGCCAAAGAGTTCGGCATTGACCCCAATCGGATTGGCATTCTCGGATTTTCGGCGGGCGGGCATCTCGCCGCAACCACTTCGACGAGCTATGAGACGCGCACGTATCCTGCCGTTGATGACGCCGACCAAGTGAGCTGTCGCCCCGATTTCACCGTTCTGATCTATCCCGCCTATCTCATGGCAAAAGACGACATCGGTACACTCGCACCGGAGATCAAGGTCACGCCGCAGACGCCTTCCGCCTTTGTCGCGATCACGCAAGATGATCCTGTGAAAGTGGAAAACGCCTATGCCTACACGCTCGCTCTGCACAAAGTCAAAGTTCCCATCGAACTCCACGTCTACCCAACCGGCGGTCACGGCTACGGACTGCGCCCCTCGAAGCACGCCGTTTCGCATTGGAATCTGCGCCTTGCAGAATGGCTGACCGCGCAAGGCTGGCTAAAAAAGCAGGAAGTAGTGAGTAGTAATTAGGGAGTAGGACATTCCAATTCTCATCCACGAAACACACGAAAAAGCACGAAAAGAGGATTGGCGTCCGAAGGACGCACGGCAGAATGCCCTCCGTCTGAGGAATTCATTCCGCCGTCTCTCAGACAATTTGAGGAAACGATGAAGGAATTTTCACCGGAGGAGAGGGAGATTTGTCTGCGTGTGCTGCAACTTGCCGCCGATAATCCATCCCTTGTCCGTAGCGACAACCATTTTCGCGGCTTGGTGGCGAAGGTGTTCAAGGAGGGGAAACGCTTCGAGCAGCAGGAGGCGAAATGGCAGCAACAAGTCGCGGATCGCTCTCTCTTGGCGACAACGGGAATGGTGCAGATTCAGCGCGACGCCTTGCCCGCTCTCGCCCTTCCGCCCCCCCCGTCATCGAATGCGGACAGACGCCTCAAGAAGCCGGAAACCTGCTATATCTGCAAAGGTGACTATAGCGAAGTCCATTTCTTTTATCACTTGCTCTGCCCGAAATGCGCCGCTTATAATTATGCAATGCGTGATCTCCGTGCCGATCTCACTGGACGCACGGCACTGGTCACGGGCGGGCGCGTCAAAATCGGATTTCAGACAGTGCTTCGGCTTCTGCGAGATGGCGCGAGGGTGCTGGTGACAACGCGATTCCCTCATGCCGCCGCCCGCCGCTTCGACGCCGAAACCGACTCCGCCGAGTGGTCGGATCGCCTTCAACTCTATGGGCTGGACTTGCGGAATATCCCTGCTGTCGAAGCCTTCTCACAGCATCTCCTGCAAACAGAACCCGCGATTGATATTATCATTCACAATGCCGCGCAGACGATCCGCCGTCCGTCCGGCTTTTATCAGGATTTGATCGCGCAGGAGCAGTCGCCGCGCCAAACCCTTTCCCTCGAAGCGATGCGGCTCGTGCGGCAGGACGCGCCTTCGACACTCGCCATTTCGGACAGTTCCACTCTTTTGCCCGCCGTCATGTCGGGCGTTGCCGTGTCGGATATTTTGCCTGTCGATTCGCTTGAGGACAACGAAGAACGCGCCGACTCACGCACGTTTAACAGTTGGCTGCTGCGGCTCGATGAAGTCAGCGCACCGGAAATGCTGGAGGTTCAATTGGTCAACTCTGTCGCGCCGTTTCTGCTTAACAGCCGCCTCAAACCGCTCCTAATGCGTTCGCCGTTTGCCCGTCGGTTTATCGTCAATGTTTCGGCGATGGAGGGGCAATTTTCGCGGCACAAAACGGTGTTTCATCCACATACCAATATGGCGAAAGCGGCTCTGAATATGATGACGCGCACGTCGAGCGACGACTACGCCAAAGACGGAATCTATATGAACAGTGTGGATACGGGCTGGGTCACAGATGAGAATCCGACGATCAAGCGCGAACGCATTCAAGAGGAACGCGGCTTTTTCCCGCCGCTCGACATCATTGACGGCATGGCGCGAATCTACCATCCCGTCGCCGAAGGTATCAGCAAAGACGACGAACCGCTGTTCGGTCTTTTCCTCAAAGATTACGCGCCTTGCCCGTGGTGAGGCATTTTGTGCCGTATAGAAGCAATTCTGCCTTTTTACGCTGTTTTTGAGTCGGGTACGTGATCTCTACCCGGCAAGCCAAACTCTTGTGCAAGAAGTCTATTTCGCTGGGTGATCAGCCGCCTTTATGCAGCGATTTATCTTGAGAGAGAGGAATTCTCTAAAATCAGATCGGCGAGGCGTTTGCCGTCGGCGACTTCAATATCTTCGGGGACTTTCTGCCCAACGGTGAAGTAAGAGAGCGGAATGCCCGTTTTGTCGGCGACATTGAGCAGGGTGCCGTAACTGCTCGTCTCGTCCAGCTTGCTGAACAGAATGCGATCCACACGGGCGGCAGAAAAGCGTTCTGCGGCTTCGATCATATCGCTCTCTTTGGTCTGTGCGGAGAGAACGAGATGAGTTTCGCACCGCAAGGTTTCCAGCATGGCTTTCAGTTCGCCGACCTGCATAATGTTTTTCTGACTGCGCCCCGCCGTGTCTATGAGAAGCAGATCGAAATCCTTGAACTGCGCGACGGCAGGAAGCACATCGGCTTGCGTATAAGCGACTCCTATCGGAATGTCGATGATCTGACTGTAGGTTTTGAGCTGCTCTACGGCGGCGATACGATACGTATCTACTGTAAGAAGTCCGACTTTTTTCTTTTCGACAAGCGCGAAATGTGCGGCGAGTTTGGCAATCGTTGTGGTTTTGCCAACGCCGGTCGGTCCGATCAGCGCGACGGCTTTGAGATTGCCGGGCATCAGGACGATACTGCCGGAAGTCTGCACGCGGCGCGAAATCAAATCTTTGACGGCGGCAAGAGCCAGCGGTCTGCGGGCATCTTCGCCCCATGCAGACATATCGGGCAGCGAATCGAGCAAATCCTGCGCCAACGCTATCGAGACGCCCATTTCCACAAGCAAATTATAAATTTCGGGGTGCGCGGAAGGCGTATCCATCGCAGAAATCAGATTCGCGGCGTTGGTAACCGCAGAGACAGCGGGCGAAACCGCTGACACAACGGCAGAAACCGTGCGCTCTTGGTTCTCTTTTTGCTCGCGTTGCAGGGAGAACAAGCCATCACGAATCTCCTGCAATGCGCGTTCCAAAACATTCATGCGATCCGGCTCGGCAGGGCGCGGCATCGGTTCCGGCGGCGATTTGCGGCGGAATTCGGGCATTTCCGATGGAGAGGCAGGAATCTCGACTGGACGTTCGAGTAGGGCGGTTGCACCGCCGCCGTTGGATGCGGATTTAGCAACGGTCTGTTGCTGAGAAGAGGTTAACCGGGTATTGCCGCTTTTGCCGTTGGTTTTGCCGTAGGCACTCCGCGCCGCCGCGACTGCTGCCGCTTGTGTGGGTGAGATAGATGACGCAGGACGCACATCGGGCTTCGCAGAAGTATTGGCTTTGGTCGCCCCAGCACGCGGGGTTTCCTCTTCATACGGCTTGGTCTGCATTGGGCTTCCGCCGAGGGCGTTCCCATTGCGAGAGGAGGGGAGATCGTTCTGCACGGTGATTCCGATGGCAGCGACGATGCAGACGGCGTCTCGCGCCCCGATCCCAAGAATGCCGCCTTTGCGAAACTTGCGGGTCTCCAAAATCACGGCATCGGGACCAAGTTCGGTGCGTACCTGCTGTAAACACTCTTTTAAGGTAAAGCCCTCGAACTCTTTGATCTGCATGATAGATGCCTCCGAAAAATGTTAATGCGGTGCGATTCATACCGCCGTCAGGAACAATTTGAGTTGGAATACACGTTGTCTCTCCAATTATCGGCAAACCGGAACCCAGCATTTAGGGGGATTTACGGGGAAAAGGCAGGAAATTTGCGGATTACCATACAACACGAGACGATTGAGCAGGAGACAAGGCATTCTGCGCCGAACGTACAGGCAATAGATTTGCGAAACCCATTCAAGAGGAAATTTGCCGATGCCGACCCATAATACAGCGCGACTGCGCGGACTTCTCACTGCCATTTTGACCCCGTTCGATTTCGGCGGCAATTTGGCGTTGGAGCATTTTCCGGCGTTATTGAGTTTTCAGCGCAGTGCAGGAGTGGACGGCGTTGTTGTCTGCGGAACAAACGGCGAAGGCACGGCACTTTCCGTTTCGGAACGTAAACAAACTTTGGAAACAGCGTTGTCCCATCGCGGCGGCATGACCATTGTTGCCGGAACAGGCGGCGTCAGCATCGCCGACGCTGTCGAACTAACGCGCCATGCCTCGGAGGTCGGAGCCGATGCCGCTCTTGTCCTGCCTTCGTTTTTCCATAAAGAAGCGACGGCGGCAGGTCAGGCGCACTACTATCAGCGCGTTCTCGATGCGGCGACCATTCCCGTATTCCTCTACAATATCCCGCAATTTACCGGCGTTGTCATCACCGACGAACTCATCGAACTTCTCCTCAAGCATCCGAATTTCGCCGGAATCAAGGACAGCGCGGGCAATTGGGAACGCACTCAAGCCTTGATGCAAACCTATCCCAACCTGCTCATCTACGCCGGAAGCGACTATCTGGCAGCACGCGCCTACGAAGCGGGCGGCGCGTGTATCTCTGGCGGAGCCAATGCGTTTCCCGAAGTCGTTGCTATGATCCGCAACGCCTATCAACGCGAACCGGGATGTTGCAGCCTCGAAGAAGCCCAAGCCCGCATGGACGCCCTCATCGCCATCACCAAAAACTACCCGCTCATCGCCGTCAGCAAAAGCGTTTTGGCACATCGGGGCTTGCCGCGCCTCAGTGTCCGCCCGCCCCTCGTCAACCTCACATCACACGAGGAAATCCAACTGATCGCCGAACTCAAACTCGCTGGCTTCTTGTAAAACCACAGGGGACACGGGGAACACAGGGAAATTCACAACAAAGAAGCAAAGAACACAAAGACCAATTCAAGAGATTCAGTACTGAATTGTTTTCGTGTTTTTCTTTTCGTGATTTTCCCTGTGTTCCCCGTGTCCCCTGTGGTTCTAATGGGGGCGGAGAGAGTGCGCGGCGATGTCGCGGCGGTAGTGAATCCCATCGAAGGTGATCTGTCCGATGCCGTTATAGGCAGATGCGACGGCGTCGAGGAGTGTATTGCCGACTCCGGTGACGCTGAGGACGCGCCCGCCATCAGTGACGATTTGGTTGTTGTGGGTTTTGGTTCCGGCGTGGAAGATAAGGCAGTCGCGCTCGGCAGACGCACGGTCTAAGCCGGAGATCGGTTTGCCCTTAGCAAAGTCGCCCGGATAGCCGCCGGACGCCGCAACGACGCAGACAGCAGAACCGTTGCGCCACCGAATCGTTTGCTGATCGAGTGTGCCGTCAATGGAAGCGAGCAAAATTGGAACGAGGTCGGATTCGAGCAGGGGCAGAATGGCTTGCGTTTCGGGATCGCCGAAGCGACAGTTGAACTCGATGGTTTTGATGCCCTGCGCCGTGACCATGACGCCCGCATAGAGAACGCCGCGATACGGAATGCCGAGATCACGAATGGCGGCGACGGCGGGCGCGATGATCTGCTCCATGGTTTTGGCGACTGTGTCGGGCGGCAATATCGGAACCGGCGCATAAGCTCCCATGCCGCCGGTATTGGCTCCGTGATCGCCGTCGAATACGCGCTTGTGGTCTTGGGACGGCAAAAGCGGAACGATAGTGCGCCCATCGGTGATCGCCATAATCGAGGCTTCTTCACCGACAAGGCACTCTTCGATCACCACGCGATCTCCCGATGCCCCGAACACGCGAGTCTGCATCATATTGCGAACGGCGGCGCGGGCTTCGTCGGCGTTATTGGCGACAGTGACGCCTTTTCCGGCGGCGATTCCGTCTGCCTTGACAACGATTTTGGTATCCTGTGGGCGTTCGGAATAGAATGTATCGAGATAGGCGAAGGCTTCCGCCTCCGAATCGCAGACGGCAAACGCGGCAGTCGGGATTCCGGCGTCGTGCATGAGGCGTTTGGCGAAAATCTTACTGCCTTCGATGCGGGCGGGGTCGGGCGACGGTCCGAAAATTCGCAAGCCGCGTGCCTCGAACCGATCCACGATTCCGGCGATCAGCGGCACTTCGGGACCAACAACGGTGAGGTCAATGCGTTGCGTTTCGGCGAAATGGGTGAGCGCGTCGAGATCATCGGCGGCAAGCGGAATACACTCGGCGTGCTGGGCGATACCGGCGTTTCCGGGCGCACAATAGATTTTCGTGACAAGCGGGCTTTGCGCGATCTTCCACACCAGCGCGTGTTCGCGCCCTCCGCCCCCGACAACAAGTATCCGCATTCTTCTGCTCCCTCACTTCTCTGTTATCCGTCTTTTTTGGCGCGGCGCATTTCGCGAATGCGCTGACATTCGGACTGTTGCTGTGCGAGTTCAATTCTTTGCAGGAACGCCGGAACGTCACTCAACCTCGCTGGACGCTCTCCAGGTCCACATCCGCAGGAATGAAAACCGATTCCATGACCGTGCAAAATTTTTACTTTGCGCCATTGCCTGAGATCAGACCGGCACGGAGCATGAAAATCTTTGCCCATATTGTGCATTGGCGTACTACATTCAGGACATTTCGCCAATCGTTTTCCTGCGGAATCCAATCTCACTTTTTGCGCTACATCGCTAAGAGGAAGTTGCCGAAATACCTTGCGGCACTCAAAACAGGCGAACTTTTCCTTATAGGGTCCTGAAA
>CAZPZP010000176.1:0-7281 GCA_964591025.1 uncultured Chthonomonadaceae bacterium | reverse complement strand
AATCCGCCGACATTGCCTGTTTCCCATCGATCTATGAACCGTTCGGGATAGTAGCCCTCGAAGCGATGGCGGCGCATACTCCCGTGGTGGTTTCCGATGCGGGCGGTTTGCCGGAAGTGGTCGAAGCCGATGTCAGCGGAACCGTGACTTGGGCGGGCAGTGCGGACAGTCTGGCATGGGGAATCTTGCGGACACTGCACAATCCCGACTTCGGAAAGTGGATGGCGAGCAATGCCTACGAACGCGCCGTCAAACTTTTCCATTGGGATTTGATCGCAGATCAAACGTGCGGAACCTACAGTCGCGTATGGGGCGAGTATTCCACCAGCATTTGGTAAAGTCGCAAAGGCGATAACAACAGCGCGAAATCTCCTCTCAATAGAGAGTGGGTGAGGTGAAAACAAAACGCCCCGATCTCGAAATTGAGATCGGGGCGTTTGCCATTCCATTTTCTGCTTTGCACTTATGCCATCAAAGCGCGGGGATGCGTCAGGGCGGCAAGGCGAGCCTTGTAGCCGCGTGCTTTCTTCGTCTCCGGCTTCGGAATCATCGCCTCACGGAGCAAAGAGCGTCCTCGGTGGATACGCGAACGCACCGTTCCGATAGAAGAGCTCATGATGTCCGCAATCTCTTCATAAGATTTGCCTTCGACATCGCAGAGCAAGACCGCCACGCGGAACGGCTCCGGCAATGCTGCGAGTGCCGTCTGAAGTTTTTCGTCCATGACGTTCTATAGGGCGGCGTTATGGCACTCCTGTAAAAAAAGTCACATAAGTACTTGACAAAAACTCCTTATTGATCATAAAATGATCAATAAGGAGTTTTCTTATGACAGGATGGACGGCAAGAGAGTTATCAAGGCAATCCGGCATACCCATTGCAACTGTTCTAAAGTGGGTTGATGCAGGATTTATTACTCCTGAAGGCGGAGGAGTTGGGCGAAAGGGATACACCATCGGCATTCAAGGACTCCTCGAATTTGTGGTTGTTCAAAATCTTGTGTCCGTTGGCTTTAAGTTCCCAGCAATACGAGAAGCCTTCCAAAATCTGCGGAAGTTATCTGGACAGGAGCGTCCTTTTTCCAAACTCAATGTTGTAGTGAGTGGCAAGGATATTCTTTGGAAGGACACAGATGATCTTTCTGAAGTCAGTGCTTTACGTCAGCCTGGACAGGCTTTAATGATATTTCCAGTAAGTGAGCAACACGAACAACTACTTCAAAAACTTCTCTCAGGAGAACAGACATCTGCATCACTGATGGAGGCGCAGATTTAATTATGGCTTTGGAACTCATACATCGCCGGTTGGGGTGGCCAACGAAAGAAGAAATACTGACTCCGAATGGCGTTGGCGCGAAAGTGTTGTTAAGTTTCGTCAAACAGAAATTGGGAAACACAATATCACGTCGTCATGATATTGATGGTATGGACGTCGGTATTCTTTGTTCCAATCCTGATGAAACTGAAGCACCACTTGCCATCGTCTGTAATTTTTCGCGCAAGGTTTCAGAAGAATCTCTTCGAGAAACCCATAGGTTGGCATGGAGCCTAGGCTATGCACGCCTTCTGATTACCATCGAACCTCACATTATTCGCACTTGGACGTGCTACGAGCCACCTGAGAATGTTCCTCTAAAGTCACGTCCTGCAAAAACGCCGGAAATCCCCATTCCGATTTCTATTGATGAGAATACGCACGAATTTGTATCGGAAGATGCCGCAAATGCTTTGCATTGGGTGGAATTGTTATCTGATCAATTCTTCGCTAAGCACGAGAAAAGATTCGAGCAGAACACTCGCGCCGATCAGATGTTATTAAGCAATGTGAGAGCAATTAGAACTAAGTTACAAGCAAATGGTTTGGGAAATCAGGACATCTGCCATGACCTTTTAGGGCGCATTATTTTTATTCAGTATCTTTTTGATCGGAAAGATACTGATGGAAAGGCGGCATTGGATGCGGACAGGCTTCTTTTGCTTCATCAGGAGGGGCATCTCTCGCAAGATTACCAAAGTCTCAAAGATATTCTTCAAAATTATGAGGATACGTACCGATTATTCCGCTGGTTGGACAGCAAATTCAACGGGGATTTGTTTCCCGGCAAGAAGGAACAAGACTCTGCAACAAAAGAAGAAGCATGGCAATCTGAAATGAGAAACGTACAGCCATCACATTTGCTACTCTTGGCGCGATTTGTTAGCGGGGAGGAGCAAATCGAAGATGGACAACGCTCTTTTTGGCCCTATTACAGTTTTGATGCCATTCCTTTGGAATTCATCAGCACGCTCTACGAACAGTTTGTTAAGAAAGAAAATTCACGAGGTGTACACTATACCCCTCCACACATTGCCGACCTCATTTTGGATAGAGTTTTGCCATGGGAAGGTGATGAATGGAACTTGAAAGTCCTTGACCCTTCGTGCGGTTCTGGTGTCTTTCTTGTTAAAGCGTATCAGCGTCTAATTTACAGGTGGGAAACTGCACATCCTGACCAAAGCATCTCTGGTCGTGTTCTTTCTACGTTGTTAGAGAATAATCTATTTGGGGTTGATGTCGATCCACACGCTGTTCGCGTGGCTTCGTTCAGTCTCTACCTGACGATGTGCGATAAAATTAGCCCTCGAAATTACTGGACAGAGATTCACTTCCCACTTTTGCGCGATAAACGATTGATTGCTTCCGACTTTTTTGCAGAGTCTAATCCCAATTTCATGACTGGTAACGGAATGTATGATGTCGTTATTGGGAATCCGCCATGGGGAAGGAACACATTAGCCACCCTTGAAGCGCAAGACTGGTTAGAAAAGTACCCACAGTGGAAAGCATCTTACAATGATATAAGCAGTCTCTTTTTAGGAAAAGCGATTACCTTGACTAAAAGGGAAGGGTATATTGGGTTATTACAACCTGCCAGCACTTTATTCAAAACCACATCTGATGCTTTATCGCTCCAGAAACATATTTTTACGTCTATACGAGTCGAAGAAATTATTAATCTTTCCAGTTTCAGGCATATCCTTTTTGCTGGTGCCAACTCACCATGCTTTGCTGTTATTTTAAATAATAGCGAAGCAACCAGCGACCCTTTCTGGTACTCCAGTCCAAAAAGGCAATTCACTGTCGCAGATAATTACCAGTTGGTAATTGAGCCACAGGATATTCAGCAGGTTTACGCTTCAGAATGGAGTATTCCTTCAATTTGGTCGATTTTATTCTGGGGTAGTCGCCGCGACCTCTCTCTTCTAAAGAAACTTTCTCATCGTCCAACATTACAATTACTGAAAACAACCTCTGATATTTTCATGAGAGAAGGAATTATTCGAGGGAATAGGCAAAAGTATTTAAGCCAGATTTTGAATAGACCACGTTTAGATGCAGATCAATTCCCAAAAGCAGACGAGCTATGGATTGATGCATCTCAACTTCCAAATAATGAGGATGGATATGTTGATGCTGATGCTTCAACAAACTTTGAGGCTTTTGCATTGCCTCAACTCATTATTAAACAGAGTTGGCTGAAAGACCAAAATCGTTTCCGAGCCGGACTAGTTCGAGCTGAAGATAATATGTCTGGTGTTATCTTTCCTCATACATTCCTTAGTGTTCACTCCAAGCGCAATCCGCAGTTGCTTTATAACGCTTGTGCCGTAATGAACAGCCAATTCGCAGTCTATTTTCTATTTTTGACCAGCGGTTCATTTTCGATGGACAGAAATGCAGTGGAGGCAAAAGACATTACTAAAATGCCGTTGCCGGAGCAAGATATTTTGTTGAATGAAAACACTTCTCTCTCAGAGGTTGACAAACTCACAATAAATGCTTTTGCCTTCCAAGAGGCAGAGCAAATTTTGGTTGATGATTTAGTTGAATTTACTTTACCTGACTCAAAGGGAATGCAAACTAAAGGACGATTAGTAACACTGCGGCACGTAATAGATGAACCAGAACCAGAACTCAATATGTACTGCCAAGCATTTTGTAAAGTACTTCATGCGGCATATGGGAAGGATAAGTATATTGGAGCAAATATCCATAGCGAAACGCTGGCAGATACTAAGTTGCCTGTTCGTTTGGTTTCCATCTACCTCAATAGTCCTGAACATAACGAAGTACAAACTATCCCAATGGCGTCTTCTCTACTAAAAGACCAACTCAACTTCTTGTATCATTTAATGCTTTCTTCAGAGGAGCATCATACTGCCTATTATCAGCGTTGCACAAGGTCATACGAAACCTTCCGCTTACAAGATGGTAGCGTAGTGTTGGCTATTCATATCATCAAACCAGATCAAGTGCGTTATTGGACACGCTCACAAGCAATGAACGATGCGGATGAGGTTGCTACTGATATGATAATATGGTCAACATCACGTAAAAACACCTTTTCCGTAATGCAGGAGGATTTGCGTGCAAAGGAAGCCAACGCCTAAAGAACTACGCTACGCAAATAAGCCGCGTGACATTGATACACTCCTGAACCTTTGGAATCCGACACTCATTTATAACATTTTGTCCTGTGTCTGGAGTGCTTATGACCGGCTATATGCTGAATTCCCTAAACACATAGATTGGTCAATGCCTATTGAAAATGTGGAGCGTTCTCTTACATCAGAATTGGAACAAGAAATTCAGGAGGAATGGGATGCGATATTGCCCTTTAATCCACAGCATGAGGCATGGGAGGAGACAACTCGCTCATCCGCACCTGCTCGTCCGCCCTCGTATGATATTGCCTTTGTTTGGAGGACGAATAGAACCGTTATGTGGCCATTGGAAGCAAAAGTCATCCAAGATGATAATGACGCAGCATACAATCTGAAAGATTATGTTGAAAATGGTGTTGGACGGTATCTTGCAGGATTATATGCTCCCTTTGCTAACAGTGGTGCAATGTTAGCATTTTTGCGTTCAGGGCAAGCAGAAATTGTCGCTGAGAATATCGCCTTACGTTTGTCAACAACCCTCTCTGCGTCTGCTGAATTTTCGTCTCGTTGCCACAAAACATCTACTCATCGAAGAGGCATAACCAACCATGTAGTTTTTGAAGATTTTTGCTTGCATCATCTCATAATGCCGCTCTCATGAAACAACGTGATTGCATCACTTTCCTTGCCTTGAAAAGCCTATAATGAAAACAAAACGCCCCGATCTCGAAATTGAGATCGGGGCGTTTGCCATTCCATTTTCTGCTTTGCACTTATGCCATCAAAGCGCGGGGATGCGTCAGGGCGGCAAGGCGAGCCTTGTAGCCGCGTGCTTTCTTCGTCTCCGGCTTCGGAATCATCGCCTCACGGAGCAAAGAGCGTCCTCGGTGGATACGCGAACGCACCGTTCCGATAGAAGAGCTCATGATGTCCGCAATCTCTTCATAAGATTTGCCTTCGACATCGCAGAGCAAGACCGCCACGCGGAACGGCTCCGGCAATGCTGCGAGTGCCGTCTGGAGTTTTTCGTCCATCACCGACTCCATGAGATTCTTCTCAGGATTGGCTGTTTCGTCGGCAATCTGGAACATCAAATTGTCGTCGCTTTCGTCTTCCGAAACCGGCTGATCCAGTGAAAGCGGCTTCTGCTTCGGGCGGCGGCGCAATGTGTCTATAAACAGGTTCGAGAGGATACGGAAAAACCAACTCTCGAACGGCAGTTGTCGGTTGTAAGTCGCGAACGAGCGATAAGCACGAAGATATGCTTCTTGAGTCAAATCCTCCGCATCGTCGCGGTTTCCGGTTAGGCGGTACGCCATGTTATACGCCTGTTTTTGTGTCCGGCTCATCAATTTCTGAAAGTCGGTCTGATCCTGACGGCTATTCATAGGAACAGCGACCGCATTTTGTCCGTTTACTAATGTCCGTGTCATAGTCTGAACCCTCTTCTCTCGCCTAAACAAGTCGGTTGGCTTTACCTGCTCTTTTCTGCCAACTCGCTTCAATTAAATCGGAATAGTCAGTCCTAATTCCGAGAAACACTAATCATCGTCTTCTATGTGTTTGACGGTGCAAAGCCCCGATTCGTTTCACAAATTTACGTGTGGTTGCAAGAGTTTTTGCACCGCAATCAAACTGTCTTTCAGAATACGCGGCTCTTGATGGGTTTTTGTGAGCATTAAAAGCCCCTGCAAAACCGCTACCATGAGTAGCGCACATTCCGCTGGCAGGATATTGGGCTGGAACTCTCCCGTCCGTACTCCTGCCGCGATACAGTGTCGAATAGCGGCTTCCATCTCGGAAAACAACTTGCTCAACTGCCGCCGAAAACGCTCGCAACTCTCATCGGTTTTTAAGGTCGGAAGGGCTGCCGCGAAGTTTCCAAACGGACAGCCCGCGCTTCCCTCTTCCTCGATGTGCGTTTTGCAAAATCGCGCAAAAAACTGCTCCAAGCGTTCCGTCGGTGCGAGTGCCTCGTTTTTCAACGATTGGAGAACAACAGCCTCATACTCTTGAACCCGCAACTCCAAAACGGAAAGGGCGAGGTCTTCCTTGGTGGGAAAGTGATAGTAGAAATTGCTCTTAGCAACTTTGCACTGTTTGAGAATATCGTCTACGCTGGTGGTTTCGTAACCCACACGATAGAACAACTCTTTCGCCGTCGCAAGGATTTTGTCTTTGCTGACACACGCACGCGCCATCTTTACACTTCCTTAAAGTCCTGCGAAACCGGAAAAGTTCCTGATGGGGAAAATTCCTGTTATTATAGTACTATATGGTTCTATATCGCAAATTACCTCCCAATTCGTTCCCGAAATGCAGCATTTTCCGAAAATTTCTTGAAATCTTTTCAGAACTCGAATTTTTGCGCGTACTGCCCAATGATTGGCTTGCCGATAACTCTGCTGCGTGTCGCCTTTCGAAGGGAAAGGGGGATACCAAAATGACGATCAACGGTATCGGCACGCACTCTCGCGTTACGTCGCGTCCTGTTATGGACCGTGTGCAGCCCAACGCGCTCGTCGCAAACCGAGTCGAACCCAACAAAGCGGTAGAGAATCGGGTCGAGCATCGAGCGGTAGCAGATCGCGTCCAACCGAACAGCATCGTCGCTCGCAGAGTCGATCTGGCGGCGTAAGGCGTAACGGATCGAGAAAAAAACACAACCAACCCAAGAGGAGAGAAGTCCGAACTGTTCGGGCATCTCTCCTCTTTTTCAGTTTGGGTCATTGGGTTCGGGTAGAGATCACGTACCCGACTCAAGTACAGTCGTCCTACGGACGAAACCCTCCCCTGCAACGTGATCACTCTCAATTTGGGATTTGCGTCCGCAGGACGCCTGTTTTTCAGGCGGGTA
>CAZPZP010000175.1:0-7290 GCA_964591025.1 uncultured Chthonomonadaceae bacterium | reverse complement strand
AGCCAATTCGAGTTGGTGCGTCTGAAAGACGCTTGTTTTTTCCAGACGGGGGTTTCCAACACCCGTTGCCCTCTTTTTGACTCTCAAAATCCCGTATTTTCTCACGCAGGGATTTGTGCCGCGTCTGGTGAATAATAACTGTGCATTTTTGGCGAAATCTCGCAAATGCCTATTTTCCCTGTTTTTTGGTTTGCCAATTCCATCAAGGAGCGAATCCCGTGGCGATGTCGCCGCAATTGCCTACAACCCCAGCCGCGCCCGCCAATTCCGCTCTGCCCAAAAAAGAGGGGATTACGCGCCGCGCCTTTATTATCGGTTGTTTGCTTGTTCCGCTCATGTGCCTGTGGAACGAGTATACCGAAGTTGTCGCCGAAGCCACTGATTTGGCGGCGATGTCGCTGATTATCGCCGTTGTATTCGCCCTCTTCGTCCTCACGATGTTCAATCTCGGCTTGAAGAAATATATCCCTAAATGGGCTTTCTCGCAAGCCGAACTAATGTATATCTATATCATGCAGACGGTCTCCATCGGTATTTCTGGGATCGGCATGGGGCAGTTCCTTGTCCCGATGACGGGCAACATCTACTATTATGGCACACCGGAAAATAAGTGGCAGGAGACATTCCTGCCCTCTATTCCAAAATATCTCCTACCCGATCCCGCCGTCACCAAATCGTTCTATACAGGACAGGATACCTTTTGGCGGATTGAAAATATTCGGGGTTGGATGTCGCCGATTCTGGTTTGGTCTGCCTATATCACCGTTTTGCTGTGGGTCATGCTCTGCCTCACTGTACTGCTGCGCCGTCAATGGGCGGATCGCGAACGCCTGAGTTTCCCGATTACGCAACTGCCTTTGGAGATTACGCGTGATGGCGGTTCGGTTGCGATTTTCGGCAGTCGGCAGATGTGGATTGGCTTCATGATTCCTGTCGTGCTGGAGTGTCTGGCAAGTCTAAATTATCTCTATCCGAGCGTGCCGTTCTTTCCAATCAAGCCCAGTGATCCGCGCCTGAACCTGACGCCGTTGTTCGCCAACGCCCCGCCTTGGAACGGAGCCGGAACCGTTCAGCTCTCGTTCTATCCGCTTGTTATCGGCTTGACCTACTTTTTGCCGCTCGATGTGGCGTTCTCGCTCTGGTTTTTCTACTTGTTCAGCAAAGTGCAGACCGTTGCCGTCACCGCTCTGGGGTATCGCGATCCGGGTGCGCCGCAGTCGCTGTCCCGAATGCCGTATATCGGCGAGCAATCGGCGGGCGCGTATATCGGTTTGGCGGTTCTGGTTCTGTATGGAATGCGGAAGCAGCTCCTCGATGTGGTCAAGTTCGCGTTTTCAGCGGCGCGGCGTTCGCAGTCCGATTTAGACGACTCCAACGAGCCAATGCGCTACCGCACTGCTCTGTTCGGCAGTTTGTTTGGCTTCCTCGCCCTGACTCTCTTCAGCATCCAGATCGGCATGGCGTGGTGGGTTCCCATCATCTACTTTGTCCTGTACTACCTCTACGTGATCGCCTTCACACGCATTCGGGCAGAGGCGGGTTTGCCGTGGGGCTTCGGACCGAATATGAATGTGCATCAGTTGATGAACGCTCCTGCCGGTTCGTCTGTGTTCAGTTTTCAGTCACAGGTCGGCTTGAATCTGCTGCTGTGGCACGATCTCGACTATCGTACTGCGATGATGCCAAACCATCTCGAAGCGCACGTTATCGGCACACACGCCCGCATGAACTTGCGCCATGTCGTCGTTGTCATTGTGATCGCGACGATTATCGCTTCGTTCGCGACTTGGGCGTCCTTGCTCACCGTGTATTATCAAAATGGAGCCGCGACTGCCAAAGTCAACACATGGCGTACTGATATGGGCAGTGTGCCGTGGCGCACACTCAAAGACATCGTTGATAACCCGACAAAGCCGGACAGTTTCCGAATGCAGGGCGTCGGCTTGGGCTTTCTCGTGACGGCGTTCTTGGTATCGATGCGGCAGCGGTTTACATGGTGGCCCTTCCACCCCATCGGGTACGCGGTTGCCGGAACTGCCACGATGGAATGGCTCTGGTGTGCGACTCTTGTCGGCTGGCTGATCAAGCTGCTGGTTGTTCGGTATGGCGGCATGAAGAGTTATCGCCAATTCATCCCGTTCTTTATAGGCTTGATTCTCGGTGACTATATTACGGGCTGTACATGGGCGATTTACGGTAGTATGCTGGGCATTAAAACGTATCGCGCCTTTCCGATTTAACCGTTGTTGCTGGAGTATTCCTGCGAAGGAGAACAACCGCTGTCCGCACAACCCAACCCAACATTAGAAGAATTGCCGCGCAAAATTTCTGTTGCAGAATATTTGGAACTGCTCCGCAAATCGGACGAACGCCTCGAATATGTTGATGGCGTCGTGATTGCGATGGCGGGCGAATCTTTGCCGCATAATGAGGTTGCAGGGAATATCTATTCTGAACTGAAGGTAGAATTTCGAGGACGCTCTTGCAAAGTTTATTTCGAGGGGATTAAAATTCGCGTCTCCTCCACACAATATCGCTATCCTGATGTTGTCGCCTTATGTGGCACTCCACAGATTGACAGTCAAAAACCGCCGAGCCTTCTTAATCCGCAAGTCATTTTCGAAGTGCTTTCCCCTTCTACAGAGGAATTCGATAAAGGAGACAAATTCGCGGAGTACAAACAGATTGCCTCCTTAATGGACTATATTCTTATCTCTCAGGAAAAAATGAATGTTGTCCACTATGCCCGCCAAAGCCCGACGCAATGGATTGTTACGGAGTTTACAAATGCCGAAGATATAATTGTTTTAGCCCCGCTTGGCGTGTCGTTGACAATCGCTGCCATCTATCAGGAAATCGAGCTGCCTTAATGACAAAATAATCGAATATCTGTGCCGTTCACCTCGTCTTTAGCAGTGCCAAGAGGCGCAAGTATCTCAAGCATCCTACTGTTGAAGGCACGATGCGGAGGGATTCCCTTTCTCTCAGAGGAGACAGAGAATGGTTCAACGAAATCGAAATCTCGCGTATGCTGCGAGTGCGACAGTCTTATTGGGTTTGTCGTTCATGGCGTGGACACATCAGGCGACGGCACAAAATGAGAATGCTCCTCAGCCGCCGCGTGGCAACGGACTTATGATGATGGGCGATGGTGGCTTCGGAGAGCTCATCCGAGACTCCGTAAGCCTGCGTCGAGCTGATAATAAAGCGCGTCCAGCCGACTGCGACCAGAGCCTCGAGCCGGAAAACGCCGCACAATCTCGCGAACTGCCGGCGAGGCATACTCAATCGCGCATCGGAGCTCCTCGTTACCGACGCTGGGATCATTGACCGCCGCGATCTCGCAGGACCGCGCCCCATATACGGCAGGACCAAGCACGTGTTTCGCCTGATCAGGGGTTGCCAATGCGTGAGTGTAAGCGGTTGCCGCTGCGAGACCTGCAGCGCGTGCGGCGGCTGTGGCAGCCGGATCGCTAACCTCGCGAGCGGCTGCGTAAGCCGCCCAAACAAGGGAGCGCAGTCGCGCTGTCCGCTTCCCCCCGCGTGCGAAAGCTCGAATGCCCTCAATTGCCTCGTGCGGACGGGTATCGGATGGAGACTTCGCCTCGAACAGCGGCAGTACCCGCTCGGCGCAATCGGCAGCCCAGAGTCCGATAAGGCGGCGGTCTTCTTCGCTCAGCTCCATCCAGTTGGGTTCGTGATCCATAATTGATTCGTTCTACGGGAGATGCGCGAAGTCGCTGGAGACTTCGAACTCTCTTCACAAGATAAAGAAACGTCCCTTCAATCGCTCTCGGCATCACCTAATTGCCTTTTTACTTGCAATGCCCTGCGATTATTCGGGTCACGCCTCAACGCTAACTCCGCCATTGCGTTTGCTTCGTGTGTTTTGCCCAGTGAATAGAAAACTTCTGCCAGCAGAGAGGGAGCTCTAACGCCTTGATTCAGTGTCGTTGCCGCCGCCAGTGGAATAATCGCTTCAACAAGTCTCTCCAAACGCATCAAACATTCGCCCAGCAATTCCAGTTCTTTGAAGTGAGGTTCGCTTTTAATATTTTGCTCAAACAATGTGATTGCTTTCTCATATAGACCTTGATCCATCAAACGGCGTGCTTCTTGATAGTGTTCGTATGAGTTCATTGTTTGCAACTATATCCCTTACCATTATCGAAGTATAATGTGATGTGCCAAAAACGACTGAGTAATCTGTCAATTTCCCTCGGCGTCGTATGGCATCCTGCTTGCCCCGGCGGTTGGGTGCAGTGCCTTGTCAGACAGATGCTGGCTCATTTCGAACGAACGTGCTGCTGGAAATACCGGTAGTAACGCATGACATACGAATTATTGCGACTCGCTCGCTGTTCAATGAAAACCACCAATCACCTAAGCCAACTTTCCGCAGCAATTTGGCATATTCACGATACTCGCGAGGGACGTGTTCTGCAATCAACATCTGAACGACCCGACTGCGAATGCGTTCGGCTTGTTCCGAAGTCAATTCGGCTCGCCGCAAGGCTCTGGCTGTGTTGGACTTTATGATTCTGCCAAATGAAAACCGCTCATCCTCTTCAATAAATTCTACTCCAATCGCAATACAAGCCTTGTCTCCTTTCTCTATTCCCTCGATAACTTGAAACATGACGGGATAAATCCAGCGTCTGTTGCGCTCCTCATGTTCGTTTGGCTTGAGGTCGAGGGGCGGAGACACCTTTGATTGCCGCGCATACGCGGCATAGCGTTCTTTTATGCCTTGCAGACTCCAGCGACCCTCTCCGTTGTAATCTATAATCTCCATGCGTTCGAAGATAACACACTTTTGCCGCTTTGTATTGTTTGCGCTCACGATTATCGCCTTCCGCGCCGCTCCTCCTCAAAAAGCCGCTCGACACATTATACGCCAAAGTGCGAACCAAAATGAGGTTGAGTTGATACAGTCCGGGTACGTTTTTGCACCCGGATAACAGCAAAACGCTTTCGAGAGAAAGAGATTTTCTTACCAGCGTTCGGTGACGGTTTTGGCTTGCAGGAATTGCAGCAGATAGTCGCGCCCGCCCGCCTTGCTGTCCGTGCCACTAAGGTTGAAGCCCCCGAATGGCTGAACGTCCACCAACGCCCCCGTGATTTTGCGGTTGAGATAGAGGTTGCCGACGTGGAACTCGTGCCGCGCCCGCTCCAAATGCACCCGATTATAGGAATAGAGTCCGCCGGTCAGGGCGTAATCGGTTCCGTTCGCGATTTCAAGGGCATGATCGAAACTCTCCGCCCGGATGAACGCCAATACTGGACCGAAAATCTCTTCCTGCGCGATGCGTGAATTTGGTGAGACATCGGCGATAATCGTTGGATGAATAAACCAGCCGTTTTCGTCGCTTTTGCTCGCCTCGTCGCCGCCCAACGCAACGCGCCCTTCGGTGCGCCCCATCGCCACATAGGACAGAATTTTCTTGTAGGCGTCGCCATCAATCACCGCGCCCATATAATTCTTTGGCTTGGACGGATCACCGACCCGCAGATGTGACGCCCGCTCCACCACTTTTTCGAGTAGGGCATCATAAATTTTGGTGTGCGCGATGACTCGCGAACACGCCGAACACTTCTGCCCCTGAAACCCGAACGCGGCGGCGACAATTCCTTCGGCGGCTCCGTCGAGATTCGCCCCATCGTCCACAATAATCCCGTCTTTGCCGCCCATCTCTAAAACCGCTCGCTTCAGCCACTTCTGACCCGGAGGAGTATGCGAAATCCGCTGATAGATATGCAAGCCGACATCTTTGCTGCCCGTGAAGTTGACAAAGCGTGTCTGCGGGTGTCCGGTCAAAACTTCGCCGACGACTTCGCCCATGCCGGGCAGGAAATTCAGCACGCCCGCCGGCAAACTTGCCAACTCCATCAGCTCGAAAAATTTGTAGGCGACAACGGGCGTCTGCTCTGCCGGCTTCATTACCAGCGTATTGCCTGTCACCACCGCAGCTGCCGCCATACCGCAGCAGATTGCGAGCGGAAAGTTCCATGGCGAAATCGAAACGCCCGCTCCAAGCGGCAAGTAACGCACTTCGTTTTCTTCGCCGGGAGAGGGGGTTGTCGGGTGTCCCTGCGTGTGCCGAATCGCTTCGCGGGCATAAAATTCGAGGAAGTCTACCGCTTCGGCGGCATCGGCATAGGCTTCGTTCCAGTTCTTGCTCGCTTCGAGAACCATCCACGCCGAAAACTCATAAATCCGCCGCCGCATGATCGCCGCCGCCTTGACCAATATTCGAGCGCGTGCTTCAACCGGCGTCCGTGACCATTCGGGGAATGCCTGCCATGCCGCTTTGAGAGCGAGTTCGGCGTCGTCGGGCGTGGCTTCGGCAACGTGTCCGATCACTTGCGACCAGTTGGCGGGGTTGCGACTTTCGGTGCGGTGTTCGGTATCAATGCGTTTGCCGCCGATAACGAGTGGATAGGTCTTGCCAAGTTCTTTTTCGACGCGGGCAAGAGCCTCTTCCATTTTGCGGCGCGGGGTCTCGTCGGCGAAATTGACATAAGGTTCATTTTGGAACGGTGTAAACATCTCGATTATCCTCTTGACGTGCGGTGATGCCATTATTATACCTGCGGCGGGGGGTTTCTTTTTTGGCTTCGGAAATCGTCCTGTGTTCCCAATCCGTCGAAGTATCGGAACATTCGTCTTCGGTGCGTCCGTCAGAGGAGCAGCACGCGCTCACGATGCGCGGTGCGGAATGCAGTTCCACGCGAGATGTTGTGCTTTGGGGTCAGCGGAATGAATTCCTATGCGCGGGGCGGAAAAACCGCCGTGTGTCCTTCGGACGCGCAATCCAAAACGCAAGATGACTTGTGAAACTGCACTGATGATCTTGTTAAGGAGAGAACAAACTCATGAGCAATATGCCCACTGAAACCGACGAAGAGCGACGACGCGAACCGTCCCCGTCCCTGCGCGGAGTCTATCAAGACCCCGATGGCACGCACGAAACCGGCAACAGCAACAGCGAAGAGGAAACCCAAAATGCCCCCGCGTCTACGATGAATAGCGGAGTCGATCCGTTCCGGCGCGATGATTTACTGGAACCGGCGGCACAGCATCCTGATCAACCCGTTCCCAATACGCCGCAAGCCCGCGAGAGCGATCAACTGGCGGAAAATCCCATTCAGCCCGAGGAGGTGCCGAAAGATTAAACCCATCGCTGACAAGTTAAGCATTCTTCAATCTCGAAGTTAGCCTTCGTAGGATGCTCACCGCCGAACATTCGAGATGGAAACAGCCAAGCAATCAGCCTCGCTGATTTTCGG
>CAZPZP010000174.1:0-7300 GCA_964591025.1 uncultured Chthonomonadaceae bacterium | reverse complement strand
ATGTGGACGCAGAACTGCTCGAAAAACGTCATTCCAAATTTTGGCGAAGGTATTGGAATACAGAGAGAGTATAAGATCGATTCTTCTTTCCATGCATCGGCAAAATCACGTGAGAATGGCACGATGGGACAAAGTCTGGTAGATTGGACAGTTGCATTCCTAATACTACAGTTGGAGGAAAAAGCGAGAATGTGGAAGAACAAAGTTATGAAAGCCGGTCTAACACCTCCAGAAGAATTGTCTGAGGCGTTGGTTCCATACCGTAAACCGCCCTCTGCCCTTCTCCTTTGAGAGTGGAGCATACAGCCGCAAGGTGTTTTCGAGCGCAAATTCCGACGAGGGTGAACCGTTACGTGACACCGTGTCACACAGACAAAAGTCAACAAGATTTTGCCGGAAACTCAAAATTATTGCGGAGGGAGGAATCCTTCGCTCTCGGCTTCTTTGTATTCTATTCTCTCAAGACGGGCAAGAATCGCCAGCATAATCGCGTCTTGGTGAACTAAATGCTCCATCAGCACGCGGATTTCTTCTTCCGCCGTGACGTTGCAGTGAAAATCGTTGTCGACTACAGCGCGGTCTTTTTCCCCTTGGCGGTTCTGGCTCATCATGACAATCGGTCCCGTATACGCCGCCTGAAAACTCAACACCAGATTCAACAGAATAAACGGGTAGGGGTCCCACGCCTTGAGATGCTGCGGATGGAATACCAAGTAGAAATTGATTGCAATCCATATCGCCAACAGACACGACTGCGTGATAATAAAAACCCAACTTCCTACCACAATGGTGACTTTATCTGCGATCCGTTGCCCAAAGGTCACGCTTTGCGCTTTTTTCTCCATGGGATTGACAACGGGCAGGTGGTCGTGCTTATAGAGAGCCGCAGGACCGGGCGCAAAAACGCGCTGTGCGGGGTCGGGTGTTGTGTTCATAAGTCGCTGTTGTGCCGAAAACTTGCTACGGCAGTACCTTTCTGAGTGACATGGTTGTGCCGCGATAGTGTTTGAGGAGTTTGGCGGCGCGTTCCGCACCCAAAATCACCACTGTTTTCGAGAGGCTGTCCGCAGTCAAGCCATCACGGGCGATCACGGTTCCCATCCAATGCTCGGTCAAGCCTAAGCCAGTGTGTGGATCGACGACGTGCGAATACCGCTTGCCCTCGAACTCTACATATTGAAATTTGTCGCCGGAAGTGGAAACGGCTTTGTTGGCAACCGTGAGGTATTTCGGTGTGTTCGGTTCGGGATTTTCGATCTCAATTCGCCAACCCGCTTCGTTCGGAGGCGCGTCACCCGCAACAATATCGCCGCCCGCAGAGACCAATCCGCTGCGTATGCCATGATGCTGCAAAACTTCGAGGGCGCGATCACAGGCGTAGCCCTTGGCAATTCCGCCGACATCGAGACGCATTCCCGCCAATCGTAATTGAACCGTTTGCTTTGCCGGGTTCAAGGTCATTTTGCGCCAGCCCGTCAGAGCCAGTGCCGCTGTGAGTTCCGTTTCGGAGGGAAACACTTTGGTTTTTCGCGCTCTGCGCCAGAGCTGCACCAAATTGCCCACCGTCACATCGAACGCGCCATTGCTTCGTTCTGCCACTTCCTGCGCCCGCCACAACACCGCGAACAGTTCATCACTGACCTCTATCGGACGATCTACTGCCTTTTCGCATAATTCCATCAGTTCACTGTCGGGGCGATAATCGGTCATCATGGCGTCTATTTCGGCGACGCGACGAAACGCGGCGCGTGCGGCAGAGAGTGCTTTCTGTTCGCTTGCGGCATACAAAATGATCTTGACTTGCACGCCCATGTGAAGTTGAGTATACTCATAGCGTGAAAGTGGAGACGTTTTGGCAAATGCGGCAGGAGAGATTGCTGTCACTATTGCGCCCGAAAACGCTCCAAAGAGTTGTCTGCGAGAAAGGAAATTCTGCATCGTGAGTCTTCATCTTTCTAAATTGTTCCGTCGTTCTGCGACGCTACTTGCTTTTACCCTTACGGCGGTTTCCCTTGTTCCGTCTTTGGCACAGAATTCTCCCAAAACGGTGAATAACTCTGTGTCCAAAGAGCCGCTCAGAGCATTTGACGAAAAAATTCCCCATTCGACGGCACAATTGGAGATGCTTCCAGTTCCCGGCGGCAAATTCTCGCTCCTCAACCCCAAAACGAAAAAAGTGGAAGAGGTCACTATCAAGCCGTTCTATCTCGCCAAAACCGAGACGATTTGGGATGTCTATGATGCCTATTATCTTCAGCAGGATTTGACCGAGGATCAAAAAGCCAACAAAGTGGATGCCGCCTCGCGTCCAAGTTACACCTACATTCCCCCCGATCACGGCTGGGGACACGTCGGGTATCCCGCGATCCATATGTCGCATCAGTCGGTGGATTTCTTCGTCAAGTGGCTCTCCAAGCAGACCGGCAAGAAATATCGCCTTCCCACCGAAGCCGAATGGGAATGGGCGGCACGCGCTGGAAAAAAAGAGTGGAAAGTTTTTTCTAAGGAGGATTTGGAAAAGGCGGCGTGGTATAAAGGCAACAGCGACGAGAAAGTACAGCCAGTCGGCAAAAAACAACCGAATGCGTGGGGATTCTACGACATTTTGGGCAACACTGGCGAGTGGTGCATTGACTTGGAGGGCAAGCCCGTTGTCTGTGGCGGAGCCTTTACCGACACTGCTGAAAATATCTCGCCCCTGCGCCGTGCCTATTGGGAACGCAAATGGCAGGAGACCGACCCGCAAATTCCGAAAAGCAAGTGGTGGCTGGCAGATGCCCCGTTTGCTGGCTTGCGCGTTGTCTGTGAGCCGTAATTTCTTTGGTACATTTGCGCGGTGGAATAAATTCCCCGCTTGAGAGTACACAATGTCCGCCTTCGCGGACACATATCCATTTCGACGGTGTCCACGCAGGTGGACGTTGCGCTTTCCAGAGCGGGGAGTTCATTCCACCGCCTTGCGTGAGCATTTTATATTGGGAGAATCAACGATGACTCAGGATTTCCATTCGAAGCGGTCGCTTTATACCTCGCGCCGCGAACTGTTCAAAGCCTCTACAATAGCGGCTGCCACGCTCGCGGTTCCGAACTTTGCTTATGCAGCCGCAGCCGATACTCTTCGTATTGGTCTTATCGGTTGCGGCGGGCGCGGAACCGGCGCAGCAGTCAATAATCTTTTGTCCTGTGAAGGTGTAGAACTGGTCGCAATGGGCGACATCTTTCCTGACAAAATTCAAGGCAGTCTCAACAATATCAAGGGCGAACTCGTAGATTCCCCCGGAAAAGTGAAGGTCAAGCCGGAAAAGATGTTTGTCGGTTTGGATGCCTACCAAAGAGTGCTGGCAGAGAAAATCGATCTGGTTATCTTGGCGACTCCTCCCGGCTTCCGTCCCATTCATTTCGAGGCTGCGGTAAAAGCGGGCAAGCATATCTTCATGGAAAAGCCTGTGGCTGTTGATGCGCCGGGCGTCCGTAGAATATTGGCAGCGGGCGAAATGGCATTGCAGAAAAAACTTGCTGTTGTCGCCGGAACCCAACGCCGTCACGATTTTGGCTACAACGACATCATCAAACGCATTCATGACGGAGCCATCGGCGAAGTCGTTGCCGCACAGTGCTATTGGAATCAAGGTCCCTTGTGGCACGTCGCTCGCACACCAGAAATGAGCGATGCCGAGTGGCAGCTCCGTAACTGGTACTATTTCGCATGGATGTGCGGCGATCACTATGTCGAGCAGCATATCCACAACCTCGATGTCGTCAACTGGGCAATCAACGCGCACCCCGTTGCCGCTTATGGAATGGGCGGACGCCAGATGCGTACCGATCCGATGTATGGACATATCTACGATCACTTCGCTGTCGAATTCGAATATCCCAACGGTGTCAAAACTTTGAGCATGGCACGCCAGATGGAAGGCACCGATGCCAATGTCTCCGAGCGTATTGTCGGAACCAAAGGCACCTCCAACGCGGGCGGCGAAATCTATGGGGCAAATGCCTTTAAGTACGAGGGCAAGCGCAACAATCCTTATGATCAGGAGCATATCGATCTGGTCAATAGCATTCGCGCCGGAACCCCGCTCAACGAATCCAAAATGGTTGCAGAAAGCACACTGACTGCGATTTTGGGTCGAATGTCTGCCTATTCCGGCAAGCGAGTGACATGGGAACAGGCTCTGAACTCCACCGAAGTTCTGATGCCAACCGACCTCAATATGAAGAGCAGTCTGCCAATGCCGCCCGTCCCGGTTCCGGGCAAATACGTCGTCAAGTAGAAAACCACAACGGACACGGCGAACACAACGAAATCCAAAAGCCGCTCCATTAAACACACAAAGACTAATTCAACTCTCTGGAATTGGTCTTTGTGTTCTTTTCGTATGTCGGATGGCTCGTCTCTTGGATTTCGTTGTGTCCGCCGTGTCCGTTGTGGTTCGTTATCCTCATGGATGCGGCGTAATGAAGATCACGGAAATTTGGTCTCTATCAGGTCCGTAGTACCAGAAGACACGATAGGCAGCCGATGTATTGTTTTCTACATACGCTTCAAAAACTTTTTCGCCATTTGGTCCTTTTAGTCCCTCGTATTCGTGCGTATGCAGCCCTTGATGGCGAATGTTTGCTCCCATTAATCCAAGTGTTTTGAGAACTTTTCTGTACTTCCTCTGGTCGCGCTCTTCGAGTTCCGCCAGCGTATTGTTCGCAGTTTCGGAAAGTGTAATCGTGTTCGGCATTAGTCTTCGATTTCCTCATCAACGAATTCTAAAAAGGACCTTGTAACTGTTCTTCCTGCCTTAATATCTTCTATCCCTCGATGGTACGATGCCATTGCCTCCGGGTTTTGGTAAAGCCAAGCCTCATGGGCAGGAATGGTAACAACGGGAGTGAGAAGTATTTGACCATTTTCGTTTTCGCTGATCTGGTAAGTTTTCTCTTTGACTTCTGCGCCGAATGTCAGTCTGCCGCGCTGATCCGCCTTGACCATTTTCTTCGTGACTACGAAATTTGACGTCAATGTTTCCATACTCATTCTCCTTTAGAGGGTGATGGGTTATACCCACAGTGGGTATTGTACCGCGTTCTCTTAGCAAAACTCAATAATTTCTGTTATTCTTCCAGTTTTCTGCCGATAATCAGATTGACCCCAACTGCGCCTTCGCGCCGATTCTGATGTGTTCGGAGAGACTATGACCGCCGTTCCGAGTTCCAATGCGCCCAACCCGCCATCTCCCATAGGCAAATTACTCAAACAGAGCGATCTGCTCATGGCAGGGCTACTAATTCTTATTGTCGCTATGCTGATTGTGCCGGTGCCGGAATGGCTGCTCGATACAATGCTGGTTATCAGCATCTCCTCGGCGGCGATGATCCTGCTGGTTTCGCTGTATACGACGGAGACGTTGCAGTTCAGCGTGTTTCCTTCGTTGCTGCTTATTGCGACTCTTTTTCGCTTGTCGCTCAATGTCGCCGCGACGAAGTTGATCCTCTCCGATGGTCATGCGGGAGCGGTGATTACGGCGTTCGGGCAGTTTGTTGTCGGCGGCTCCTATATTGTTGGAATTATCGCGTTTCTCATTTTGATTGTTGTGCAGTTTGTGGTCATTACAAGCGGCGCGGGGCGGGTCGCGGAAGTGGCGGCACGCTTTACCCTCGATGCCATGCCCGGCAAACAGATGTCCATTGATGCGGATATGAACGCCGGGCTGATCAACGAGATGCAAGCCAAAGAGCGGCGGCAGGTCATCGAGCGCGAAGCCGATTTCTATGGGGCGATGGATGGAGCCTCGAAATTTGTGCGCGGCGATGCGATTGCGGCGATTCTCATCACGATTATCAATATCATCGGCGGGTTCGCGATGGGGATGTCTCGCGGCGAATCCGACACCGTGACGATCCTACAGAAATATACACTGCTCACGATTGGCGAAGGCTTGGTCAGTCAGATTCCTGCACTGCTTATCTCGACTGCCACAGGTATTCTGGTGACTCGTGCTAATGCGGATCGTCCCATGGGGCAGGAATTTGCGAGTCAGTTGTTCTCTCGTCCGCGTCCGGTACTGATTGTTGCAGGAATGCTGCTGTTGATGATGACGCTTCCCGGCTTTCCGAAAATGCAACTGCTGATACTGGCAGGGTGTATGGGCGTGGGCGGGATCGCGCTTGCCAAGAAGGAAAAGCAGGAAGAACAGCAGCAGCACTCCGAAGCGCAAAGTCGCCTTAACCGCGCCGATGCCAAGCCGACAGGTCCCGAAAGCGTTATGCTGGCATTGAATGTCGAGACGATTGAGTTGGAACTCGGCAGCAATCTGGTGGCGTTGGCACTGCCGGAAGAGGGCGGCGATTTGGCGGATCGAGTCGCGGGCGTTCGTAAGCAGATCGCCCTTGAACTGGGAATTATTCTGCCAACGGTTCGCATTCGGGACAACCTGCAGTTACGCTCCAATACGTATGCCATCAAAATCAAAGGTGCGGTCATTGCCACTCACGATCTCATGCCGAGCAGTATTCTCGCACTCGATTCGGGCATGGTGTATCAGAAGTTCGAGGGCATCGAAACCATCGAGCCGGCGATGGGAACCCCTGCATTATGGATCAATCGGGCATTGCGGGAGCGGGCGGAAATGGCGGGCTATATTACCGTTGAACCCGCAGACGTTCTGATCACGCACTTGACCGAAACGATCAAATCGCACGCTTCCGAACTTCTCACACGTCAAGAGACGCAGAAATTGGTGGATCACGTCAAAGAGACAGATGCGGCGGCGGTCAATGAGTTGATCCCGAATATTCTCACGCTCGGCGATGTGCAGAAAGTTCTGCAAATGCTGCTTCGGGAGCGAGTCGGCATTCGTGATTTGACTTCAATTTTGGAATGTCTCGCCGATTACGCACCGCGCACCAAAGACACCGAGCAGTTGGCAGAGTTTGTGCGGGTGGCGTTGGCGCGTCAGATTTGCCGCCAATATCAAGACGAGGACGGGCAGATTCGGGTGGTGACGCTCGCGCCGTCTTTAGAACAGATGCTCCGCGATGCCGTTCAGCCGACTCCCACGGGCAATATGCTCGCCATCGAACCGCGTTTGGCACAGGCGATGATTCGCTCGCTCAACGAGCAGTTGGCTCAGGCGGCAGAACAAGGCTATAACCCGATTCTGCTGTGTTCGGGGCAGGTACGTTTGCCCTTGAAGCGTCTGATCGAGCGCAGTATTCCGACACTGCCCGTGATGGCGTATACCGAGATTGTTCCGAAAGTGGAGGTCGAAGCGTTGGGAACCGTCGAGGTCGAGTTGGCACTTGC
>CAZPZP010000173.1:4171-7317 GCA_964591025.1 uncultured Chthonomonadaceae bacterium | reverse complement strand
CACTCAGAGGAGAGCCATGACGATTTTGGTCTTGAATGCGGGCAGTTCGAGCCTCAAGTTTCGGCTGTTTCATATGGAAACCCTGCGCCCTCTCATGGAGGCGGAGGAGGTCTTGGCGCAGGGAAAAGTCGAGCGATTGGGGACAGAACACGCCCGCTTGACCTTTCGAGAGAGTGAATCCTCTACCCCGCGAACGGAAGAGATCGGAGCAGTTGCGCTTGCGGACGCCGTCGCCCATCTCTTCAACCTCCTTCCCGATTCCGTGCAGACATTGGACGCGATAGGACATCGCATCGTGCATGGCGGCGCACAGTTTCATACGCCGACACGCATCGCCGCCGCCACTCTGACCGCCCTGCACGCCCTGACTCCGCTGGCTCCTTTGCACAATCCTGCGGGTATCGCCGTCATCGAAGCGGCACGTCAACTGCGCCCCGATGTTCCCAATGTGGCGGTGTTCGATACTGCCTTTCATCACGATTTGCCAGAGATTGCCGCGCTCTACGCCCTGCCCCGCGAACTCTCCGAACGTCTCCAATTGCGGCGATACGGCTTTCATGGCATCTCGTATCGTGCGGTTTCCGAGCGGTATTTCGCCCATCGTGGAGTACCCGCTGAGGGTTCACGCCTGATACTCTGTCACTTGGGCAATGGTGCGAGTGTTTGCGCGTTGCGAGATGGGCGCAGCGTAGAAACGAGTATGGGATTTACGCCGCTTGAAGGCTTGATTATGGGAACCCGCTCCGGTGACATCGATCCGGGACTGCTCCTCTATCTTATCGAACAGAATCATTTCACCGTTGAGCAACTTGCCAACCTGCTGAACCATCAAAGCGGATTGTTGGGCTTGTCGGGCGGGAGCAGTTCCGATATGCGCGATTTGGAGACGGCGGCGAATGCAGGAGATACGAACGCAGAACTTGCGTTGGCGTGTTTCGCACACCGCGTTCGCAAATACATTGGGGCATACTCGGCGGTTTTGGGAGGAGTGGATGCGCTGATTTTCACCGGCGGCATTGGAGAGCATTCGGCAACAATGCGGGCGCGTATCTGTTACAATTTGGACTTTTTAGGGCTTGCACTCGACCCGCAACGCAACGCCGACGCCAACGGTACAGAACCCGAACCGATAGGCGCGGGTGACGGCTTGCGCGTCTGGATTGTGCCAACAGACGAAGAACGCCAAATCGCCCGCGAAACTTACGCACTGCTCAAGGAAACACAATGAATTCTTCTGAAAACAACTCTTCCTCTCTTCAACTTCGGATCGCGCTTCTTGCCCTCATCGGTATTGCTTTGTCTCTCATTCTGCGTTTCGGGCTGCACCTCTCCGGCAAATGGGGCAGAGTGGCAATATCGGATGTGCCGCTGCTCGTCGTCCTGATCGTTGGCGGTGCGCCGTTGATATTCGAGCTGCTCCAAAAACTCAGCCGCCGAGAATTCGGTTCCGATATGCTGGCGGGTATCTCGATTGTCACTTCCATCATTTTAGGAGAGTATCTTGCCGGGGCGTTGGTTGTGCTGATGCTGTCGGGCGGCGAAGCGTTGGAGGCATATGCCACACGCAACGCTTCCTCGGCACTGCAAGCGTTGGCGAAACGAATGCCGACGCTGGTACAACGCAAAGAGGGCGACAATTTGGTAGATGTGGCGTTGGATGCTGTCGCCGTCGGGGATATTGTCGTGGTGTTGCCGCACGCGCTTTGCCCTGTAGACGGAACCGTGACCGAGGGGCATGGCTCGATGGACGAGTCGTATTTGACGGGCGAACCGTACCAAATCTCGAAAGCTCCCGGCACAACGGTGCTGTCAGGATCAATCAATGGGGAAGCCGCCTTGACAATCCGTTGCGACAAGCCCGCGCACGATTCCCGCTATGCCAAAATCATGCAGGTCATGCGTGACTCGGAGCAACGCCGCCCGCAATTGCGTCGCTTAGGCGATCAATTGGGTGCATGGTATACGCCGCTTGCCGTGTCGCTGGGTCTCGCGGCATGGCTGCTGTCCGGTGATCCGAAGCGGTTTCTGGCGGTCTTGGTCGTGGCAACTCCCTGCCCGCTGCTCATCGCCATTCCGATTGCGATTATCGGCGCGATCTCATTGGCGGCAAAGCGCGGCATCATCATCAAAGACCCGGCGGTTTTGGAGACGATCAGTACGTGTCGGGTGGCGATTTTCGACAAAACGGGAACGCTCACCTACGGCAAGCCCAAACTGACGGAGATTTTGCCCGCAGAAGGGTTCGAGGCAAATACTGTTTTGGGGCTGGTGGCGAGTCTGGAACGCTACTCGAAGCACCCGTTGGCGAGTGCGATTTTGGAGGCGGCGCAAAAGGCGAAGGTGCCGCTTCAAGACGCCTCCGAAGTGCGTGAGTTGCCGGGTGAAGGGTTGAATGCGCTCATCGGCGGGCGTCGTGTCCATGTGACGGGGCGCGGCAAACTGGCAAAACGCTCGCCGGAAATGGTCGGTTTGCTGCCCGAAGTCGTTCCCGGAATGGAGTGCGTGGTGCTGATTGATGAACACTATGCCGCCGCATTTCGGCTCCGTGATGAACCACGCCCGGAGGGAATCCAATTCATTCAGCACTTGGCTCCGCGCCATGGCATTCTGCGTGTGATGCTGGTCTCAGGAGATCGGCAGGCGGAGGTCGCTTCGGTAGCAGAAAAAGTTGGAATCCACGAGGTTTTTGCCAGTCAAAGCCCGGAGCAGAAGGTCGCTATCGTTCGCGCCGAAACCGAAAAACTTCCGACGATCTTTTTGGGTGATGGCATCAACGACGCGCCCGCATTGACGACTGCCACTGTCGGAATCGCGTTCGGCAATAACAGCGAAGTGACCAGTGAAGCGGCAGATGTGGTGATTTTGGAAAGCAGTCTGGAAAAAGTGGATGTGTTGTTTCATATCGGGCAGCGGATGCGCCGCATCGCCCTCCAAAGTGCCATTGGCGGAATGGCACTCAGCATGATCGGCATGATCTTTGCCGCCACCGGGCATTTGTCTCCCATCGCCGGTGCAGTCAGTCAAGAGGTGATTGATGTGCTTGCCGTGCTGAATGCGTTGAGGGCAGGGTTCGCGCCGAAAGTCTTGACCGACTATTAAAAATCGGAGCCAAATTCAGGCAGGAAGTTTCCTCGGCGAAAGCGAAC
>CAZPZP010000173.1:0-4071 GCA_964591025.1 uncultured Chthonomonadaceae bacterium | reverse complement strand
CGCGTGTGCCGACCTCATTCCCGAACGCGCCAACGCCAAAGCCGCAGAGTACGGTTGTAAGGCAGTCACGGTTGCGGAGTTGCTGGCAGACCCTGAGATTGAAATCGTCGTCAATCTGACGACTCCGCTTCCTCATTACGAAGTCTGCAAGGCGGCACTCGAAGCGGGCAAACACGTTCATGTCGAAAAGCCACTTTCGATCACGCGGGAGCAAGGGAAAGAACTCGTTACACTGGCACGGAGCAAAAACCTGCGGCTCGGCGGTGCGCCCGATACGTTTCTCGGCGGCGGACACCAGACCTGCCGCAAGATCATCGAAGACGGCACAATCGGTGATGTCATCGGCGCGACTGCCTTTATGACCTGTCACGGGCATGAATCGTGGCATCCCGACCCGGAGTTTTATTACAAACTCGGCGGCGGTCCGATGTTCGATATGGGACCGTATTATCTCACGGCACTCGTCAATCTGATCGGCGGCATTCGGCGCATCACCGGCAGTACGCGGATCACATTTCCCGAAAGAACAATCACGTCGGAGCAGAAGCACGGAACCATAATCAATGTTGATGTTCCAACGCACGTTGCGGGCATTATGGACTTCGAGAACGGCGCGATTGGCACGATTTTGACCAGTTTCGATGTGTGGGCTTCTACTCTGCCGCGTATCGAAGTGTATGGCTCCGAAGGCTCGCTGATTGTCCCTGATCCGAACGGCTTTGGCGGCGAAGTCAAACTGCGAAAGCCCGGCATGAATGATTGGGAAAGTGTCGAACTGACTCACGGGTTTGCTGAAAACAGTCGCGGCATCGGAGTGGCGGATATGGCATATGCGATTCAGTCGGGACGCCCGCACCGCGCCAACGGTGACTTGGCGTATCACGTTTTGGAGGCGATGCACGGCTTCCACGATGCGAGCGACAGCGGCACGCATTATGTCATGCAGTCGCGTTGTGAGAAACCCGCGCCGTTTCCCGTCGGACTTTCGGGCGATACTCTCGATCCATAGTGCGTAGAATATAAGGGAAGACAGTACACGCAAAGCCGGGAACTCTCTTCCCGGCTTTGTTCTTGTTAGCAGTATGAAAGTGCAGACAATGACAATCCGAAACAAATTGTGCGCCCTCGCCGTTCTTTCTCTGTTGGGCGGATGCGCCGCGCCGGAACCGACCAAAACCATTCAAGCGGCAAGCACACCCAAAATAGAAGTACCGACAACGAACAAGACCGACACCAAGAAGGAAACCAAACCCATGAGTACCGAAACCATCACCAAGACCGATGAAGAGTGGCGCAAAGAGTTGTCGCCCGAAGAATATGACGTTCTCCGCAAAGCCGGAACCGAACGCGCTTTCACAGGAAAATATGACAACCATCACGAAACCGGAACGTATGTCTGCAAGGGCTGCGGCACGGAACTGTTCACCTCCGACGCAAAGTTCGACTCCGGTTGCGGGTGGCCCTCGTTCTATGAAGGAATTTCCAAAGACAAAATCGTCGAGCGCGACGACAGCAAATTTGGAATGCGCCGCGTCGAAGTGGTTTGTGCCAAATGCGGCGGGCATCTCGGTCACGTTTTCCCCGATGGACCGAAACCGACTGGACTGCGCTACTGCATCAATTCGGCGAGTTTGGGCTTCCAACTCAAGGAAGAAGCACAGAAATAGCCTGTGGTAAAATAGAGTGAGGAGGCACGCATGAGAAACGTCATACCGACAACGGAAACCGATTCATTGTACCAACAAATTACCGAATGGGCAGAAGAGCAAGGTTGGACAGCCACGATTGATGTCCCATTCTTCACCCATCATTGCGAACGGGACAAGGCGGAAAAAAATGCTTTGTGGATCGACACAGGTGAAGGCAATGTCTATGTTGAGGCGCGAGGGCAACGCCGCGATAAATTCCATTATGCGGAAGTATTTGCACAGCCGACCTATCTCAGCGTGTGGATAACAAAGAAGCCGAAAGCCAAAGAGTGGCGATATACTACAGATGGTGGCATTCCTCTGCATTGGGAGTGGAGCAAGGACACGTTCATACGGCTTGTCCATGACCTTCAGAATATGCCATGAGCCAAGCATATCTCCGTCGTCTTCAGGAAGTCAACGACGATCTACTTATTGTCCTTGAAATCTCTGTGTTTGTCTGCGACTCATGGCATCGGCAGAATATTTCGAGTGCGTTTCCAAGGCGCAGTTTGGCACATATTCGCGAGGCGGCGGGCGGACTGGAAACCGCCTACTTTGTCCGGCTGACGGCAGAGTTTGAGGGCATTCTCAAGGATCATCTGCGAACCAACCATCCGCAGATTGTCTTCCCGGCGAATCGGCGCGATTGGACAGTGGATTGGTTTCTGCGCCGCGTGATTCAGCAGGACAATGTCCCAGTCTCGCCGGAACTGCGCCGTCACTTGGACGAAATCCGCAATTACCGCAACGCTATCGCGCACGGCAACGCTGCCGTTTTGCCCTTGACCTTCCGCGAGGCGTTGCGTCGGTACAATACCTTTATGGATCGGCTACCAGAACCGTTGCACTGAAAGAATTTGCCCTCCTTTGTTTTGATTTTGTGAGGTGAGTATGCCCACGCAAGACGTAACCGAAAAACTGGCGATACTGCCGACTGTTCCCGGCGTTTATCTTCATAAAGACAGCACCGGGACGATCATTTACGTCGGGAAGGCGATCAACCTTCGCAGCCGCGTGCGTTCGTATTTCCAACGCAGCGCGAACCATTCGCCCAAAGTTCGGCGTCTGGTACAGCATATCGCCGACTTCGAGTATATCGTCTGCGCTTCGGAGTTGGAGGCGTTGGTGCTGGAATGCCAACTCATCAAGAAGCATCAGCCGCACTATAACGTCCGTCTTCGCGATGACCGCCAATATCCCTACTTGTGCCTCACAACCTCCGAGCCGTTTCCGCGCCTTATTGTCACGCGCAAAGCCCGGCAGGACAAAAACCGCTACTTCGGACCTTACAGCAATTCCCGCGCCGTGTATTCCACGCTGGAGTTGGTGAATAGAACTTTTCCGCTGATCTCCTGTGGCAAATCCTTCGATGGTCGCCCTGTCCAAAAGCCGTGCCTGTATCACCATTTGGGGCAGTGCCTTGCGCCGTGTGCGGGGCTTGCGGACAAGGTCGAATATGCCAAATCGGTCAAGGAAGTCACCAACTTTCTCGATGGGCGCGGCACGGATATTGTGAAGAAACTGCGTGCCGATATGGAAGACGCGGCAGAGAATTTGGAGTTCGAGCGTGCTGCCCGTCTGCGTGACCGTTTGCAGGGCGCGGAGGAAATCCTGACGCGGCAACGGGTCATCACCGATGAGATGGTAGATCAGGACGTGATCGCCGTTGTCGAGGACAATACGGGCATGAACGGGGCTTGCGTGCAGATGTTTTTTATTCGCGGAGGGCGGCTTTTGGGGCAAAGTCACTATCTCATCGAAGGCACGGAGGAGCAGACCGAAGCCGAGGTTGTGCAGGAGTTTATGAAGCAGTATTATCAAGATGCCAACTATATCCCCGAAGAGATCATTCTGCCGCACACGATGGATGAGACGGCGATTATTGCGTCGTGGCTGAAGCAGAAAAAGGGCAAGAAGGTCGAAATCCAAGTGCCGGTGCGCGGCGACAAGAAGAAACTCCTCGATATGGCAACCGAAAATGCCTCGCACGCTTTGGAGCAGATCAAAGCCGAGATGCGGGCGAAAATGGGGAGCGCACAGGTCGCCTTGCAGGAGTTGGCGGAGGCGTTAGGGTTGGAGAAATCGCCGATGCGGATTGAGTGCTACGACATCTCGAATACGCAGGGCGCGGATCAGGTGGCGGCGATGGTCGTGTGTGAGCGCGGCGAAATGGCAAAGAAAGAGTATCGCAAGTTCAAGATCAAGCGCGATGACGGAATCCCCAACGATTACGCTTCGATGGAAGAGGTCTTGACGCGGCGGCTTCGAGCGGCACAGAGCGGCGATCCGAAGTTCACGAAACTGCCCGATTTGATCATCGTGGACGGCGGCAAGGGGCAGGTGGCATCTGCTGTCGCGGCGATGAAAGAGACCGATACGT
>CAZPZP010000172.1:2693-7329 GCA_964591025.1 uncultured Chthonomonadaceae bacterium | reverse complement strand
CGCCAAGCGTCCTTCGGACGCGCAATGTACGAGATTTATCTGATTTGTCTATCAGTAGGTCATTGGGGCATTGGGTGATTAGGTCATTGGGCAATTCAAGTGCAAAAACGTATCTGCTTAACCTACAGTTTTCCGTATACGTTTCGGGCAAACGAAAATCCAATGACCCAACGCCCCAATGACCCAATGACCCAATGACCCAACTATGATAATTGAAGACCTTGATTCCGAAACCCTCTGGGTTTATTACCAGCGCGGCTACCATAGCCTGATCCGTAGCGGACGTTACTTTCGTCAAGTTCTGCGCCCTGCACTTTCGCACGTCTATTTTCAGCGGGCGATGCCGCTGTTAATCGAATATGCGCGTGCCAATCACGGGGCGGGTGAACTGCCGCCCGGCTTTGGCGATCAGATGGAAGCCTGTCCGCTCACCGCAGTAGACCTGCTTCATCTCGATTATGCGATTAGCCTCGGCATGGCGGAGGCGCAAGGACCTGTGCCGCGCAAAAAGCCGGAAGTGCCAATTTTGAGGTGGCCCGGACCGGAAGGTAATTCGGGAATTTTCATCGCGGCAGACGCCCTTCTCATGCAGGAGATTGCCGAAGTAGAAGACGCTTTTGATGACGAATTTGTGTCCGATGATGAGGATGATGACGGCGGCACTCCGCCCTTTGATTTATAAGGAACCGACATGACAATGAACAGCATTGTAGCGCAATTGCAACAGCATACGATTACCGTTTTGGTGGAAAATCATCCGGGCGTTTTGGCGCGTGTCTCCGGTTTGTTTGCGCGGCGCGGCTTCAATATCGAGTCGCTGGCTGTCTCCGTAACGGAACGCTCGGAAATCTCTCGTATGACCATTGTTGTCAATGGCGACCACCGAGTTTTAGAGCAGATCACCAAGCAGCTCAACAAACTTATTGAAGTGGTCAAAGTCGTGGATTACACCGAGACGGCGGCAGTCGAGCGCGAACTCGCTCTCATCAAGGTCAACTCCGAACCCAAAGACCGCGCTGAGATTATGCAGATCATCGAGATTTTTCGAGCGCGTGTGATTGATATGAGCGAAAAGACGTTTATTATCGAAGTCACGGGAAGCACCGACAAACTGGACAAAATCACCAGTCTGCTCGATCCCTATGGCATACGCGAGCTTGTCCGAACGGGAATCATTGCAATGGCACGCGGCGCAAAAACCGCCACTCGTGCCGGACGCGAAGTGGAATAGAGAACATCAATAACAGATGTCCGGGTACAGAAACGTACCCGTCTGAAAAACAGACGTCCTACGGACGTACAATTTGTGAGTTTATGCGTTTCAATAGAAACCTTCTCACATCAGAAGCGGAAATCTCTCAGTCGGCTCGTCCGTAGGACGTCTGTACTTTTGCCGGGTACGTTTCTGTACCCGGCTGCCGAGTAAATACCTATGCGGGAACTGATTGAACTCGCCACCGTCGAACGGCTTTTCCGACTGCTGGCAACCGGTGCGCCTATTATCGGGCTGATTGTCGGCGCGGCGGTGGGCGTATCGAGGCAGAACCTGAAACAGGGCGCAATTCGAGGCGTTTTGTTCGGACTGCTTGGAACCGCCAATTATCTGCTGTGGCGTATCTACAATGCCTTGACCGATGCCAATGGCTTGGATTCTGTGCGCGGTTTGTTCGTCAATTTTGGGCTGTTCACCGTGCTTGGGATTATCGCTGGAATCGCTTGGGTCAAACTTGGACAATCAAAGCCGGAAACTGTTCCCGCCCCTTCTACGGAAAACCAATGACTTCCACCGACTGGTCAATTTGGCAGGATGCCGCCACTGCCGCAAAGTTCGTCAATGATCGGCGCGGCGGCATTTTGGGCGCACGCGAGCAGATCAACGTCATGCTGGAACTGTTGCCGCCCCGTCCCGAAAACAACGCCCCTGTTCATGTGTTAGATTTAGGCTGCGGCGACGGGATTCTTTTGGAGGCGGTTTTGCGGCACTGGTCGGGAGCGCAGGGCGTTGCACTCGACGGCTCCCCCACTATGCTCGAACAAGCGGCAGAACGTCTCGCCGTGTTCCATCCTTCGGCGGTGACATTTATCGCCGCCGATTTCAACGATCCGACTTGGCGCACCACACTGCCCATGAATCAGTATAGAGCGATTGTCTCCGGCTTTGCAATTCATCACAGCGAGGACGAGCGCAAACAGGCTCTCTACGCCGAAATCTACGATTTGCTCGCTCCCGGCGGCGTCTTCGTCAACATCGAACACATTGCCAGCACTTCCCGACACGGTGAAGATTTGTTCGAGCGAGCGTATGCCAGAAACATTGTCCGCCATCGGCGCGAAAACGGCGGCGAGGCGATTTTTGAGGAAGTCCTACAGGAAATCCGCACGCGACTGGACAAGTCGGCAAACCGCCTGACCTCCGTCGAAACGCAAGTGCAGTGGCTGTGCGACATCGGTTACACCGACGCGGACTGCTACTGGAAACATTACGAACTCGCGGTCTTCGCGGGATACAAACCAAATTAACCACAGGGAACACAGGGAACACAGGGACAATACAAAAGACGATCCACGAACCAACACGAAAGACAATAATGAGAAATCTTCTTGAATTGCCCCGGTGTTCCCCGTGTTCGTTGTGGTTCTATCATGATTGAGGAGCGAGATGGCAGCAAAAGTTTACTATGACAGTGACGCCGACATGAGCATTCTGAACGGCAAAACCGTCGCCGTGATTGGCTATGGAAGTCAGGGACACGCCCACGCCTTGAACTTGAGGGAGTCGGGCGTCAATGTGATTGTCGGCTTGCGAAAAGGCAAGTCGTGGGACGCGGCGGAGAGCGATGGACACACCGTTCTGACGGTTGAAGAGGCGGCAGGGCAAGGCGATATTATAATGATACTGGTCAATGACGAGTATCAGGCAACGGTGTATAAAGAGCAGATAGAGCCGCACTTGAAGCCGGGAAATGCCATTGCGTTCGGACATGGCTTCAATATCCATTTCGGGCAGATCGTTCCGCCGGACAATATTGACGTATTCATGTGCGCTCCGAAAGGTCCTGGGCATTTGGTGCGGCGGATTTATTCCGAGGGCAAGGGCGTGCCGTGTCTGATCGCGATTCACCAGAACCATACCGGCGATGCCAAAAATATCGCGCTGGCATATTCCAAAGGCGTCGGCGGCACGCGGGCGGGCGTTTTGGAGACGACGTTCCAAGAAGAGACCGAAACAGATTTGTTTGGTGAGCAGGTTGTTTTGTGCGGCGGCACGACTGCCTTGGTTAAAGCGGCGTTCGAGACTTTGGTCGATGCGGGGTATCAACCGGAGATCGCGTATTTCGAGTGTCTGCATGAGTTGAAGTTGATTGTCGATCTGATGTATGAAGCGGGCATTGCCGGGATGCGCTACTCGATTTCGGATACCGCGCAGTTTGGCGATATGACCCGTGGACCGCGAATCGTGGACGACGGTACAAAAGTCAGAATGCGCGAAATTCTCAAAGAGATTCAGGGCGGCGAGTTTGCAAAGGAATGGATTCTTGAGAATCGGGCGGGGCGTCCTGTTTTCCGCGCTCTTGAAAATCGGGACAAAAACCATCAGATCGAGCAAGTTGGGCGGCAATTACGCGCCATGATGAGCTGGGTCAAGAGCAGTGTCAATCAGCCCGTCACGGAGACACAGACCGAGTCGAATGAGCGCGTCGCCAAGTTGGAACTGAATCAATAGATTTGAAGGCGTCAACGGAGAGCGGTTCGGAGCATTTTATCCTCCAAATCGCTCTTTAGGGCTTAGGTTTCGTGTCTTATGCCAACAAATCATCATGAATCTTGCGTCGCTTTTTGAGGAATTCGTATCGGACGCTCCCCCAACCGAAGGCATCAAATATGCAGGGTCGAAACTCAAACTTTTGCCTCAGATTTTGCGTTTGGCTGGCAAAGTTCAACCCAAGACAATATTCGATGGCTTTGCAGGCACAACGCGGGTTTCTCAGGCGTTCGCGCAGTCAGGCTGCCGTGTCATCTCCAATGATATTGCAATATGGTCGGCAGTTTTTGGAACCTGCTATTTACTGAACTCGCATCCCTACGGTTATTACCGTGAATTGATCGCCCACTTAAACGCTTTGCCGGGAAGAGACGGTTGGTTTACCGAGCATTATGGCGGCGACACAGAAAACTTGACGGATAACGGGGAAGGTCTAAAAAAGCCTTGGCAAAAACATAATACGCGCAAATTGGACGCCATTCGGGAGGAAATAGAGAGTTTTTCGCTCCCGTTTATTGAGAAATCGGTCGCATTAACCAGTCTGATTTTGGCACTGGATGAGGTGGATAGTACACTGGGGCATTTTGCATCGTATCTCAAAGAGTGGTCGCCACGCTCGTATAAACAGATGCAGTTGAAAATTCCACAACTGTTACCGAAATGTGCAGAGCATGAAGTCTATCACGGAGACATTTTTGACCGAATCAATACAATAGAAGCCGATTTGGCGTATTATGATCCTCCTTATGGATCAAATAACGAAAAAATGCCTCCTTCACGAGTCAGATATAGTGCTTATTATCATCTTTGGACTTCGGTATGTGAGTTCGATAAGCCAGAATTATTCGGCAAGGCGAAGCGACGAGCAGATAC
>CAZPZP010000172.1:0-2593 GCA_964591025.1 uncultured Chthonomonadaceae bacterium | reverse complement strand
GTGAGGCGGAAGAGACGAACAAAGAGTTTCTCTTTCTGATTGCAAAGTGAGGGCGTCAATGATAACGGAACAAGAAAAATATCTCTTCGATTTGCAGGGTTATCTTGTTGTGCCGAACGCGCTGAGTGCGGAGCAAATTGCCGTACTTAATGCTCTTGTTGACGCCAAACTTTCCGCAGAAGTCGCGCCCGATGCGCCGAATCATCGGTTCGGACGTATTCTGAATTGGGGCAAGCCGACACTCGATGTGCTGGACAATCCGCGCATACTGCCGAAATTAGAAACGATTTTGGGAGACGGACTGCGCCTTGACCACGAATATTGTGATGTCATTCGGAGTCGGCGCGGACCGATTGGGTTCAATCTTCATGGCGGCGGAACTCCATTCGATCCCAGTCAGTTTTATCATTGTGAGAACGGGCGCATTCGGTGCGGGTTGACAGTTGTCGCCTATAACCTGCACGATGTCGGGGTTGGCGATGGCGGATTCGGGTGTGTGCCGGGCAGTCACAAGAGTAATTTCCGATTGCCAAGTGAATGGGCGAATTTGGAAGACGAGAACGAGTTGGTGGCGCGGGTGACAGGGGCGGCAGGAACCGCGATTATTTTCACGGAGGCGTTGACGCACGGCACACTGCCCTGGAATGCGAGCCATGAACGCCGTACTCTGTTTTATAAGTATTCGCCACAGCCGCTCTCTTGGTCTTGGGGTTATTACAACGCCGACGACTATCCCGAAGCGACACCACGACAGCGCGAACTTCTCAAGATGCCTTCGATGCGAGAGGCAAAAATCTAAGCCTTCCTGTCCACAAAGACAACGGCTTATCACAACGGCATTGGGTTTCCACCGACCCAATGACCTAACGACCCAAAGGGGAAGTGACAATGGCGACACGAATCTTTATTTTCGATACCACACTGCGCGACGGCGAGCAATCGCCGGGGGCATCGCTCAACGTCAGCGAAAAACTGGAGATTGCGCGGCAGTTGGAAAAACTCGGCGTGGACGTGATTGAAGCGGGCTTTCCCATTTCGAGTCCGGGCGATTTTCAGGCGGTGCAGTCTATTAGCCGCTTGATCAAAAACGCGACGGTTTGCGGCTTGACTCGCGCCATTCCTAAAGATATCGATGTCGCCGCCGAAGCCCTCAAGGACGCCGTTCGCCCGCGCATTCATACGGGCTTGGGCGTTTCCGACAGCCATTTGCAGCACAAACTTCGAATGACTCGCGAACAGGCATTGGAGCGCGGCGTCACAGCGGTACGTCATGCGCGGCAATATGTCGAAGAGGTCGAATACTTTTTAGAGGACAGCGGACGCGCCGATCCCGATTATCTGTGTCAGGTTGTCGAGGCGATCATCAAGGCGGGCGCGACGGTGATCAATGTTCCCGATACGACGGGCTATACCATGCCGGACGAATACGGCGCACTGATCAAAATGCTGTTAGAGCGCGTTCCGAATAGCGACAAGGCGATTTTTTCTGTTCACTGTCACGACGATTTGGGCATGGCGGCAGCGAACTCTTTGGCGGGTGTTCTGAACGGGGCACGGCAGATCGAGTGTACGATCAACGGCATTGGTGAGCGGGCGGGAAATACCAGTCTGGAAGAGGTCGTGATGGCGATGAAGGTTCGCAATGACTTTTTCAATATCGAAACCCATGTTGTGACCGAAGAGATTTACAAGACGAGCCGTATGGTATCTACCATGACCGGAATTCTGGTTCAGCCGAACAAAGCCATCGTCGGAGCCAACGCCTTCGCGCACTCTTCGGGAATCCATCAGGACGGCGTTCTCAAAGAGCGAACCACGTATGAAATCATAGACCCGAAGATGGTCGGCATCCATGAGAGCAAGATCATTTTGTCGGCGCGTTCCGGGCGGCACGCTCTGGCAGATCGCTTGGAGAAACTCGGCTACACGTTCGAGCGCGATCAAATCGACAAAATCTATGACCGGTTTTTGCTGGTTGCGGACAGGAAAAAGGAAGTTTATGATGAAGATTTGGAGGCGTTGGTCGCCGATGAAATCCGCAATATAGACAATGCCTACACTCTGATTTCGGTTCAAGTTATCAGTGGGGAGCCGGGCATTCCGACAGCGACGGTGCGCCTCAAAGACAGAGCGGGGCGCGAGTTGATAGACAGCAATCACGGCACAGGTCCCGTTGACGCCATTTATAACGCGGTCAACCGTATTGTCGGCATGGAAAACGACTTGATCGAGTTTTCGGTGCAATCGGTGACGCAGGGCATAGACGCAATGGCGGAAGTGACGATCCGGGTGCGGCGCGGCAACGATGTTTACACCGGACGCGGAGCCAGCAGCGATATTCTGGTTGCCTCGGCACGCGCCTATCTGAATGCCCTCAACAAACTCCTTGATCGCGTCACTCCCTCGCAAGCCGAGCGTGAAACTGTTGGCAGTGTATAGCCCTCACCCCAACCCCTCTCCCAATTTTGGGAGAGGGGCTTTTACCTGATACCTCATCCCTAAATCCTACTTCACCTGAGTCATGATGATCTCGACAATATCCGGGCTGCCGTTAGTGATGACGCGATACTGCTGTTTGGGTCTCCAGCGCGTT
>CAZPZP010000171.1:0-7331 GCA_964591025.1 uncultured Chthonomonadaceae bacterium | reverse complement strand
ATGTTGACAGGACGCTCCGGGCTTTGCTGAATGTCTGCCTTCAATCTCTCGTATTAAGGAGGAAACCGGAGGAGAGTGAATTTCAGCCATGAATATCAGTCCATTAAGCGGCAGAAAAAAAGCAGAACAACGATAGAAGGCATTATTGTCCCTTCCGAGTAAGACGGCGCGACTCGGCAAGTCCATGCTCCAACACCTTCCAAGTTTCGGCGTGGTCATCTCCGTCCTCCGATTCGCTCAGAAACGATCTCAGGACATCAATCGTCGCTTGATTGCGTTCGCGCTGTGTGGCTTTCTGCATCAATTCCAGCGCGTAATTCTCCAAAGGCAAGCCCTGTTCTAATGCAGCACGAGCCAATGGTTCTTCCCAATCCTGCGGAATTTCGAGCGTAAGAGTCATCGGTGTTCCTTTCCATTGCCTGTATCGGCGATTTTATTGCTCGCATGGTGAATTGTTAAACGGGTGGAGTGTCGCGTCCGCAGGATGCTCGTCGGAACGACACCATACCGGGTATTTTCAATGCCCGCTCTGGGGCGGAGCAATCTGCCGTGATATCAATAATTCGCGTAGAAACGAAGTATATCCCTTATCGGTGAAGTCGGGAACGAGAACAGTATACCGCGAAATTTCTCCTGCAATCTCGCCGCGCTTGACAATTCCGGTCTGTTCGTGATAGAGTAGAAACCTTATGCAACGGCAAGCAAAGACAACCCAATCACGAAAAGTTGCCCGCACGACTCAACTGCGTCGTGTCGCGCTGTTTGCCGCGTTGCTCCGCGTGCTGTTCGCCGTTGTGTTGTGCGACTGCGAGACCCAAGCCTCGTGTGCTGTCTGTGATTCCGTTGTCGTCGCCCACCTGCCGGAAACGCCCATCGAGGCTCCCGAAGTCTGCATTTGTCCTGCTGCCGGTGCCGAATGCGATGTGACCCAAACCGGTGAGATTGTCACTGCGGTTGATTGGGATGCCCTGCTTTCCCTACCGATTGTTCTGCCCGATGTGCCGACCTTCGCGCTCGGCATTGAGATCGTGCCAGTTCCTGCGTATCGTCCGCCGCCCTGTTTCTCGGTTGTCTTTGTCTCCCCTTCCTTGCGTGCGCCTCCTGTCGCCTGATTGTTCCCGCTCTTCTTATCGCTTGTGCCGGGTATGTCAGTGCGTTGCCTCTGTTTTGCCTTTCATCGCTTCTGACATTCGGCTGTTTCGGGAGACTGTCAGGAGAATTCCATGCGAGTATTTTTCGCGCTGCTGTGTCTTGCCGTGCCGCGTGCCGGCTGGACGCAGACCGCATCGCCTTTCACCGTCAATGATGCCGTTGTGGCGGCTGTTGCTGCCAATCCGCGCTTGCGTGCCGCTGTACAGGAGATTCGCGCCGCACAATCGGGAGTCCGCGCCGCCGGTGCGCTTGAGAGTCCGACGTTTTATATTGCGCCCGCACTCGGCAACAACAACGGCACAACCGAAGATTTGCTGTTCTCACAACCGCTCGAACTCAACGGCACACGCTCGGCGCGTCGGGGCGTGGCAGAGGCGCAACGCCGCGTCACAGAAGCCAACGCCCTTGTGGAATTGCGAACCGTTGTCGCAGGTGTCAAATCTGCCTATTATGAACTGGTTCGGGCGCAAGAGCAAGCAGAATTGTCACGCACCCTGCTCGCATCCGTGCAGGAATGGGATCGCCTGACGCGCCGTCAAGTCGAACTTGGTTCGCGTCCGGGAATCGAGGCGACACAAACGGGCTTGGAAGCCACCCGCGCCGTACAGCAAGTGACACTCGCCGACGCGCAGGTCGAGATCGCACAATCCGCACTGAATACGCAGATGGGACGCGATCCCGAAATCCCGATTAGCACGCTTCCGCCGCTCATTCTTCCGCCCGATACTCCAGAAAACCCGATACTCAACGCACAGGCACTGGCTTCACGCTCCGAACTCTCCGCAGTCCGCGCCACCCAAAACGTATACCAGCAGCAAGCCCGCCTTGCCCGTGCCGAAGGTCGCCCCGACCTTGCGCCGCAATTCCGTGTACAGCAGTTCGGCACAGCAAATTATGGGTTCTCTCTGGCGGTCAGTCTGCCGATATTTGACCATGGCAGTCGGCGCAATCGTATCCGGCAGTCCGAAGAATCGGCACGCGCCCAAGAATATCGTTTGACGGCAACGCAAAACGAGATACGGCAGCAGGTCGCACAAGCCCGCGCCAAACTGCGAGCCGCGCAAACCGTCGCCCGCTCCTATCCGCAAGACATTCTGGACAACGCGAAAAAACTGCTGGATGGGGCGCGAAAAGGATTTCAGACGGGAGCCGCCGGAGTGACTTTGCTATCCGTTTTGGAGGCACAGCGCACCTATCGCGCTGTGCAGTCCGAGTATATTAATGCCCTTGTGAACGCCGCGCAAGCCCAAGCCGAACTGGAGCAAGCCATCGGAAGTTTGCCCGCTGAACTGTTGCGTTCCATTCCCGTCGAACCTATGCCGCAAGGAGGAAAATCCAAATGAGCAGTCCTGTTTGGTTCCTGAGTCGCCGAAGAGGAACGCCGCTTTGCCTCTCGCTCTTGCCGCTGTTTTCGTTGTTGGAATCGGGGCGTATTGGCTGGGTCGCCGCACCGCTCTGCCCACCGAGACAACACCGATAGCCGCCGTCGAAGCCGAAACCCACGCCCACGACGAAGCACAACATGGAACGGTGAAATTCACGCCCGAAAGCCTCAAATTGGCAGGGTTGGAGTTCGGCACGGTTCGCACCATGCCGCTCCGTTCCACCCTCCCGCTCACCGGACAAATCGAAGCCAATCCCGCCAATCGCATCAATGTTACGCCCCGTGTCGAAGGCAAGGTCATCAAACTATTCGCCAATGTCGGCGATACCGTGCGTGCCGGTCAAGTCTTGGCGATTGTCGAAAGCGAAAAACTCCATGAGGCACAATTAGCGCATCTTCTCGCGGTCAAGCGCGTGGAGTTGGCACGGCAAACATTGGAACGTCGGCGCAAACTCGCCGCACTCGGCGAATATGGCAAGCCGGGTATCGAAAGCACACGCTCGCGCCTTGCCGAACTCGATGGCGAAGTCCAAAAGGCACAGAACGATATTATTGCCGCGCAAAGTGCCATTGCTCAAGTCGAAGCGGACGTAAAAGCAAAACAGGCGGCAGTCGCACAATCTCTGACTCAGCAGAACGCCGTCAATGCCCGCGCCGCCCGTGCCGACGCGCTGTATAAGGAAGAGTTGCTTTCACGGCAGGATTGGGAACAGGCACGCGCCGAACAGGACAAAGCCCGCGCCGATGGAGACGCCGCCCGCGCTCAAGTGGCACACGCCGAAGCATCGGTCAAAGTCGCCGAATCGCGCCAAAAATCGCTCAGTGCGTCGCTGTCCGCCTTGCAAAAACAGCGCGATCTCGCGGCGCAATCGCTTAAGCGTGCCGAAGCAGTTTATGCCGGAGGCTTCAATACCAGCAAAGAAGTGACGGACGCGGAATCCACCTACGCTCAAGCGCAAATTGAAGCAGAAGGCGCACTCGACGACGTGCAGTTATTGGGCGGGCGTCCCGGCGACCTGCACGAAATTCCTGTCAAAGCGGCACAAAATGGGCGCGTCACGGAGCGCAAAGCCTCTTTGGGGCAGACGGTTGCCGCCGGAGAAACTCTGCTGACACTGCTCGACAGCACAACCGTTTGGGCGCAATTCGACGTGCCACAAAGTGAACTGGCAGCCGTCCGTGTCGGGCAGTCAGTCACGCTTCATAGCGAAGCCGCACCGAAGCAGACATTTACTGCCGTTGTGTCTTCGATTGGAGATATGGCGAACGAAACCACGCGCACGATCAAAGTTCGATGTATTGTCAGGAATGCAAACGGCAAACTGCGACCCGGCGTTTTTGTTACAGGAACGCTGACAGGAGAGAACCGAGGAACAACGCTCGCCGTGCCACAAGACGCGGTACAGAACTTGGAAGGCAAAACCGTTGTGTTCGTCCCGACGGAGACCGCGAACGAATTCCGCGATCAAGAGGTGAAAACGGGTGCGACAATCAACGGCATGACGGCAATCGAGTCCGGCATAAAGCAGGGCGACGAAATTGTTGTCAAAAATGCGTTTCTCATCAAATCACAGGCGATGAAGGGCGAACTGGAAGAGGAGGGACACTAACATTGATCGAAAGCATTCTTCGACTCTCGATAAAACAGCGCGGCATCATGGTCACGCTCGCGTTTCTGCTCATTGGATTCGGCACTTATAACGCGACCCTCCTCCCTATAGATGCCGTGCCTGATGTGACGAATACGCAGATACAGATCAACACTGTTTCGCCCGCACTCGGTCCCGAAGAGATGGAACGGCAGATCACGTTTCCGCTCGAACTCGCCCTTGCCGGACTGCCGGACATCGAAGAGACCCGCTCCATTTCGCAGTTCGGCTTGTCGCAGATCACGGTGGTTTTCAAGGACAACGTGAACTTGTACTTTGCCCGCCAAATCGTTGATCAACGCTTGCAACAGGCGAAAGAAAACTTGCCGCCGAATACTCGTGCCGAAATGGGTCCCGTTTCGACAGGCTTGGGCGAAATCTACTATGCCCGCATTGTGAACCCGAAACTCTCGGTATTGGAACGCCGCACTCTTATGGATTGGACGGTGCGCCCGCAACTGCTCACCGTTCCCGGTCTCGCAGAAGTGAATGTCTGGGGCGGATTGGCACGGCAATATCAGGTCTTGGTTGACCCAAACAAACTCCGCGCTCGTGGATTTTCCATGCGCGATGTATTGAAAGCGGTGTCTGAGAACAATCAGAACGCGGGCGGGGCGTATTTGCGGCGGGGTTCCGAACAGCAGATTGTGCGCTCTGTGGGCGTGATCAAGACGTTCGACGACATACGCCAAATTGTGCTGGGGGCGCATGACGGCGTTCCCGTGACGATTGGGCAAGTCGCCACTGTTGCGGAAGGCGCGGCGACCCGGCAGGGAGCGATGACGCAGGATGGCGAGGGCGAGCAGGTCTATGCAATCACGATGCTGCTCATCGGCGAAAACGGGCGCGTCGTCGTCGAGCGGGTCAAGGACAGGCTGAAATCCATCGAAAAATCTCTGCCCGAAGGCACGCAGTTGGTCGGCTTCTTGGACAGAGCAGAACTGATTAATCGCACTTTGCAAACTGCCCTCAAGAACTTGGTTGAAGGCGGCTTGCTCGTGATTGTCGTTCTGTTTTTGTTCCTGCTGCAAATGCGGGCGGGGCTGATCGTGTCCGCTGTGATTCCGATGGCGATGCTGTTCGCGATTATCGGAATGCGCTACTTTGGTGTGTCCGCAAACTTAATGAGTTTGGGAGCCATAGACTTCGGCTTGATTGTGGACGGCGCGGTGATTATTGTCGAGAACTGCGTCCGTAGATTGGCGGAAAAGCGGCACGAATTGGGGCGCGACCTGACAGAACAGGAACGCCTCGAAACGATCCACGACGCGACTCTGCAAGTGCGGCGGGCATCGCAGTTCGGCGAAATGATCATTATCGCGGCGTATATCCCAATATTGTCACTCGTCGGGTTGGAAGGCAAGATGTTTCGTCCCATGGGACTGACGGTTATCTTTGCTCTGATCGGTGCTTTGCTGTTGTCATTTACGGTGGTTCCTGCCCTGTGCGCGTTGTTCTTGAAGGTTAGAATAGAACGTGAAAATCCCTTTGTGGCGTTTCTATCGCGTCTGTATAAGCCGCTGTTGGAGAAGAGTATTCGATTTCGTGGTCTGACCGTTGCGGGCGCGAGTCTGCTTCTCGTCGTCAGTCTGTTTCTGGGTTCGCGCTTGGGCAGTGAATTCATGCCGCAGTTGGACGAAGGCGCGTTTGCAGTCGAAGCACTCTACGCACCGTCTATCTCTATTGAGGAAGTGATTACACGAACGGGCGTGGCGGAACGAGTTCTCAAAGAAAAGTTCCCCGCCGAAATCCGCAATGTCGTCACACGCATTGGACGCCCCGAAATCGCTACTGACCCGATGCTTGTCAATCAGACCGATATTCTGATAGACCTGACACCATCCGACAAATGGACAAAGGCGAAGACGAAACCCGAACTGCTGGAACTGATGAAAACCGCCCTCGACGACGTTCCGGGACTTGCGACAAGTTTCATGCAGCCTATCGAAATGCGAATGGGCGAGATGTTGGAAGGCGTCGGCGTGCGCGGCAGTCTTAGTCTCAAACTGTTTGGGGCAGACCCGGAAGTTCTTGCCGCCGAAGGCACGAAGATCAGCACAATCGTTTCGGCGGTTCCGGGCGCGGCAGACGTTAAAGCAGAAGCCACAGAAGGTTTGCCGCAACTGCAAATCACGATTCGGCGCAACGCCATCGCCCGCCATGGAATCAATGTGGCGGACGTGAATGAGATTGTCGAGGCGGCTGTCGGCGGCAAAACCGTCACGCAGATCAGCGACGGTTCGCAGCGCATTGACGTTGTAGCGCGGCTCGCGCCGGAATATCGCGACACGCCGGAGAAGATCGGGCGTATTCTCGTTCCCGCTCCCAACGGCGCGGCAATTCCGCTGGCTCAACTCGCCGAGATCAAGAGCATCGAAGGTCCCGTTCAGATAAGCCGCGAGAACGGTCAGCGGCGTATTGTGATTCAAGCCAACGTGCGCGGGCGGGACTTGGGAAGTTTTACCGCCGATGTGAAAAAGAGCCTCGATGTACAATATAAACTGCCGACGGGCTATCATCTCGAATATGGCGGCACGTTCGAGCAGCTCCAATCGGGGCGGGCGCGTCTGCTCGTTGCGACTCCGTTGACGTTCGTTCTGGTATTTCTGCTGCTGTACACGACCTTCGGAAGCGTCAAACAAGCGGCAATCGTATTTACGGGCATACCGCTTGCCATTTCCGGGGGGATTTTCGCGTTGATTCTGCGCGGAATGCCGCTCTCCATCTCGGCGGGAATCGGCTTTATCGCCCTCGCTGGAATCGCGGTCTTGAACGGCGTGGTCATGGTCACGTTTATCAACCAACTGCGCGAAGAAGGGTTGAGCGTGAAATCGGCGGTGATACAAGGGGCGTTGGAGCGATTGCGTCCCGTGTTGATGACGGCTGCTGTGGCGGGCATCGGATTTCTGCCGATGGCGTTGTCAAATAGCGCGGGTGCAGAGGTTCAGCGTCCGCTGGCGACTGTCGTTATCGGCGGATTGATCTCGGCGACGATATTGACGCTGTTCGTTCTGCCGACACTGTATCAATGGACGGAACGCGATACGCCTCCTGAAGAGTAAAGAACTCACCTCTCGCAACGGGGGTTTTCAACCCCCGTCTGGAAAAAACAAGCGTCTTTCAGACGCACCCTTCCGTGTATGGAC
>CAZPZP010000170.1:0-7352 GCA_964591025.1 uncultured Chthonomonadaceae bacterium | reverse complement strand
AAAGCCGAACACGCTGACGCGCACTGATGATTTGAATTGCTTCAATGTCAAAAACTGTCTCGTATGCTTCACTTGTCAGGGCGAGATAGACCCGGTAGGGTTTGCCTAATTCTTCGAGCAGATCGCGATACCCGATATATTGCCCTAACGCAAGATGGAACTCGTACATAGGAGACGCGCCACGAAAACTTTTGACTTCGATAACAATCACATCTGCGATATCGTCTTCATCACGTCGCTCGGCACAAAGATCAGCATAGAGCTGAGTGCGTCCATAAACGATGGTATAAGGATCAGCCAGAATTGTCCAACCGTCTTTGACGAGTGCATTTTTGACTGCATGATGAACCGCATCTTTTTGGGACATACAACAAGTATATCACACAGATCGAGATCAGAGAGTTCTTGTTTAGCGATAGTTCGGTTCAGGAATGGATTGAAGCAGGGCGTTGACCAGCGATTCGGAGGTGACGTTGTCGGCGACGGCGGCATAGTTGCGAATAATGCGGTGACTGAGGACAGAAGCCGCAATCGCTCGGACATCGTGGGTTGTCGGGGCAGGTTTGCCACTGAGAAGGGCGCGGGCTTTGGCTCCCAAAACGAGGTATTGCGAGGCACGCGGTCCGGCTCCCCATTCGACATATTTGCGAACCAGAGAGGGCGCGTCGGGTTCGGCGGGGCGGGAGGCACGAGCAAGCGCGACGGCATAAGAAATCAAATGGGGAGACGCCGGAACCTGCCGCACCAACGCTTGCAATTCGATCAACTCATCGCGAGTGAACACCGGAACAATGGGAGTCGTGGAGTCGGTTGTGGTATTGGCGACGATCTGCTCTTCCTGCGCTTTGGTCGGATACCCAAGCGTCAGGCTGAACATAAAGCGGTCAAGTTGGGCTTCGGGAAGCGGATAGGTTCCCTCTTGCTCAACGGGGTTTTGCGTGGCGACAACGAAAAACGGAACCGGCAGTTGCATTGTGCGCCCACCTACAGAAACGCTTCCCTCCTGCATGGCTTCGAGCAGGGCGGACTGCGTTTTCGGGGGCGTGCGGTTGATCTCATCCGCCAGAACCACATTCGCAAAAATGGGACCCGGCACAAATCGCAGACTTCGCGCTCCCGTGAGTTTGTCGGTTTCGAGCAGTTCCGTGCCGAGAATATCCGAGGGCATGAGATCGGGCGTAAACTGAATACGCCGGAACTCCCAACTCAACGCCTGAGCGAGCGTGCGAACCAGCAGAGTTTTCGCCAAACCCGGCACGCCGACCAGCAGACAATGCCCACGCGCAAACAGAGCGATCAGCAGATTTTGGACAATCTCATCCTGTCCGACAATGGCGCGGCGGATTTCGGCAAGCAGAGCATCGTGCCGCACACGAACCTGCTCGGCGAGCCGACTGTTATCATGCAGAGACGAGGGAAATTCGGGAGTCATGTGAGGCTCAACCCTGTGAGTTGTTCATAGGGGGCGAGTTCTTCCAGAGTGGATGCCATCGTATCCGTTGTGATCACAACCTCTTCAATATCGGAGAGGAGTTGTTCAGGATTGCGGGCGCGGATTTCGTCGTTAATCAGCCCGAATGTGTCTTCGAGTAATTGCAACTGATGCGATGTATTGGTAAGAATGCGCTCCATTTTGCCCGCAAACTCCTGCCGCCGTGTCAGAACTTCTTTGCGTTTTTCGAGAACGGCTTGCGTATCATACTCGGAGTTTTTTCCTATTAATTCCGTGATATGCTCTAACTCTTTGCCGTAAAATTCCTGTATCTCGGCGACCTTCTGCTCGATCCAGCGATCTCCACTCCCCACAGAGGCAGTCGGCGGATTTCCCACTGGCTGCCGCCCGTCGCGTCGTCTTTCCCGATCCCGCCGCGTCTCCAAGTCAAAAGTTGAGGACGTATAGGACTCGCCCGAACTCTTGCGTAATTCTGCCGCAAGCGACTGTAGATATTGCCGGAATTGTCCCTCTTTGGACGCGATTTGCAGATACTTTTCGAGCAGATAGTCCAGTTTTCGCACCACTTCGCGGAACCACTCTTTGTTCGGCTCGGCTTGCACTTCGATCTGCCGCCGCGTGGCTTCCATTCTCAGAAAACGCTCCTGCAATTCGGGGCGCAAGGTCGGCAGAATTTGCGCCTTGACCTCTTTGCGCCGTGCCTCAACCTCGTCATTGAACCGCGTCGAAAGTCGCTTCTCATACCACTTGCTATCGGGAACGAACAGCAAATAAGCCGCTTCCAAAACGACGGCTGCCAGCAGTGGAATGGGATTGAGCAGTGCCAACGACGCGGCGGCGGCAGTCGCCAACCCCACCATATTGACATTTTCCTTGAACGCTTCACGAAACCGATTGAGCCGCATAAAAAAGAGACCTTAACCTAAAACAAGCGAGGAACTTACAGTCCCGGAAAAATGGCGCGTATCTCCTGCATCAATGCGATAAATTCCGGCATCATCGTCACGCCTGTATGCCATGCCAGACCGCGCTCGATGAGATTGTATGTCGCCTGAATGCGTGCGCCCGGAATGATATTGCCTTGTGCGTCGCGATCCCGCCCCAACAGCCAGATCGTATCCGAAACCTCCAACGCCGCCGCAATGTCATGGGTGACAACAATGAACGTATTGAGTTCATCGGCAGCCGCCACCTCACTGATAAAATGGGCGACCCGATCCACCGCGACCATGTCCAAGCCCGAAAACGGCTCATCCATGAGCAGAAAATGCTCACTGCACATAAACTGCTGGGCAATCGCCACACGCTGACGCATCCCGCCGGAAAGCTGCATGGGATACTTTTGGGTATGATCTTCCAAACCAAAACGCTTGAGGATGTCGAGGGCTTTTTGCTCCGCATCTGCACGGCTCAAACCCGCCTGCCGCCCTGCCACAGCGAGATTGCTCAACACGCGCCGATGAGCGAACAACGGATAATGCTGTGCCACAACGCCGACCATTCCGCGCCGTACCGGAACCGCCTTGTTTGTCAGCGTTACGCTTCCTGTATCGGGCGCGTCCAATCCCGCCAAAATCCGAAACAAACGAGTTTTGCCAATACCCGAAGGACCCAAAAGCCCGACGACCTGCCCCTGCGTCATGCCCGAACGAATAATGTTCTTGATCTCGATATTGACATCGCGCAAAATCACGTTGCCGCCCAATGTCTGCGACACGCCTTCGACCTTGAGTTGAGTTTCACCAAAAGAATAGGGAAAAGAAGCCGCCATTAGCCCGCTTTCCTTTCCAGAACCAGATCGGCATACGGACACGCCAGCCGCTTCGTGGCTCCGATCCCGTAATCCTGTATCATTCCCACTATCAAAATCAACAACTGAATGGCGAACACTTCCGCGTACATCGTATATTTGTTCATATTGAGCAACATCGCTCCGACGCCGCCCTCGGCACGCGAAATGCCTTCAACCATCGTCAGCATCATCCAGCCAATCGCGGCGTTTTGCCTCAAAACCTCGAACGCCTGATCCGCCGTTCCCAAAATGACGACTTCCCAGACGATGCGCCACTCGCTCATTCGCAGGGTGCGAGCGTGATCATACGCCTCTTTGGGAATTTCAGCGACGACAGACGCCATCGAAGTCACGAAGAAAACGGTCATTCCGAAGACCAGCAACGACAATTTGAGCGGACGCCCGCCGCCCACAACCAGCGTGAACAGCAGCGAGAACCCGACCAAACTCAGAAATCGCCCTTTCGAGATCGCCCCGACCAACGGACGAAAAAACGGGATGACCGTCAGATACGATAGCATTAGCGAAATCAGAGTTGCTATCGCCAACGCCTGAAAGTTCAAGCCGAAACTGGTGATCAGTTCCTGCCCCAAGCCCTGCTCCATCCAAAGCCGCCGCAACGCCGTCAGCACTTCGCCCGGTTGCGGCAAGACCTTGAACGGCGACATAATCCAGATCAGCAGAAAAATCGCCGCCTGAACCAAAATGATCAGCCGCATGGTTCCCCGCGACACCACTCGATTCGGCAGCAACGCCGCCACTCGCTCACTCAATACAATCACCTCTCACTACAAGATAAACCACAGGGGACACAGGGAAATGCAAAAACATTGATCCACGACAAAGACACGAAAACAATTCTGAACTTAATTTCTTGAATTGATCTTTATGTTCTTTGCTTCTTTGTTGTGAATTTCCCCTGTGTTCCCTGTGGTTCTTAAGAATCGGACGAGCGCAGAACAATCTCGACTCGGCGGTTTTTGGCGCGTCCCGTGTCGTTCGCATTGGGTTCGACGGGCTGCTGCTGACCGTGCGCGAAGACCCGAATGCGTCCGGCAGGGAAATTGAGCGGAGCCTGTTTCTCCAGCCATTTCTTAACCGCAAAGGCACGCTGTTCGGAGAGTTGCATATTCTTGTCCGCGTTGCCGACGTTGTCGGTATGCCCGTGCAGTTCGACGTAAGTACTGCCCGCAACAAGCAGATCGCGCCGCAGTGCCGAAAGGGTTTTCTGCATGGTCGGAGTGAACGCGGCTTGTCCCGTTTGGAATTGGATATTCCAGTTTCGGCGGCTCAAGACAGGCGCGTTTTTGTTCTTGGGTTTGTTCGTAAATGTCGGTGCGATTCTGGCGATTGTTGTCGCTGTCGGAGCGGCACGTTTCGCGATGGCTTCAAGATAGGACGTATCCAGAATTTCGCTTACTGGCGGATAGGTTGAAACGAATTCGGGGTACTGCTGTTTGACGATGTCGCCGAATACGCTGTAGGTCGCCGCAAACAGATTCTGTGAGCCTTTGATCATGCCGAACGTATACAACGCTTCCGTGAGATTGCTGACCGAGGAACCGCCCAACTCCACCGAAATTCCCTGTGCGTCCTTTTCGGTGACGCCGCGATAGTATTTTGTCCAGTATGCCGCATCTTGCTCTTTGTAGACTTCCGCGCTGACTTCCGCGCCGCGCTGCATCGCTTGTGAACTCGATTTGACCGCGTCGCCGCCTTCCAAGAACGCTGCCAGCATATTCTCGACGGTGGAGCGATTGGCACGCATCCACTTGTTGATTCCGATGATGGTACACGGCATCTGCGAACTGTACTCTTTGGTAGACGCAATTGAAACCAGCCCGCCTTTTTTCTGCGCGATATTGACATCGCCGGGCGTCCAAGTTACGACGCCGCCAACGGTGATCTTTTTCGTTTCGCCGGTTTTCTTGCCGTTCCGAACGACGGGGCGCGTTTCGGTATAGCCCGTGATATACTTTTCGGCGGCGTCTATATAATCGTTGGCAGCGATCCAGTTGAGTGCTTCGGGATCATAAGTTTTTTCGTCGGGGTTATTGGGCAGACTGTTGTCACTGAGCCATTTTTGCGCGATATTCCAGTCGCCGTCGCGCAGATAGCCGGATACAACGCCGCCGCGTGCCGAATTGGGATCGACCTTCCATTGCGGCAGTCCCATGAATTTGTCTTCGCCGCGAGAGTAGCCGATGGTTCCGACGACGCGCCCGATATATTCAGGACCGAGCCGCTTCAATTTTTCGTTGAGGGTTTGCAGGAAAGTCGCCGCGCCGTCGCCCATGATCGCCACATAATGCGCTCCTATCGAGGGGTTTTTGTCGCCTTTACTGACAGCCGTCGCGAACGCGATCAACTCCTCCTGCATTTTGCTCACATCGTCCTGACGGATAAATTTGAGGTTGACGCCTTTTTGACACATCAGACTGCCGGAGGTCGCTTGCACCCCGCCGTTTGCGAACATCGCGCCCATTTGCGCGTTCCATGCCCACACTAAAATGCGGACTTCGGGCTTGTCGGAGCATCCGGCATCACTGCCCGGCATCGCCACATTGACACTAGAACCCCCACTGTTGTCCGAAGCGTTGTTCATCGCGGGCAAGTCACCCACTTTCGGCGTCACCGAAGCCTTGATTGGTGCGGAAGGCGCGAGTTTGTCCCCGAACAGCCTCCATGCTCCGAAAGCCCCGCCCATGACCAAGAGCAGAATGATCAGTTTCCCAACAGGTTTAATTTTCATTTACTATGTTTCCCCTTTCCGACTTCCAACAATAGCAGAACAGACTACTGCCCTCTCACACAATAATACTGCATCGAAACTGCGTAGGGGCGACGGCTTGCCTCGCCCTGCACGGAGATTTTGGTTTTTAATGACCCAATCACCTAATAACCCAAGATTGTACGTGATCATACCCCGCAAAAATTGTATTCGGTTTATTTTTGCGTTACCTGCACTTCGAGCGGAGCTTCGAACACATACTCGAACAAATCTTTGTTGTTGTTGACGCCCCAAATCTCCAATTGGCAGTCGGCTTCGGAATAGAGTGTCAGAACGAAGCGGCGCGGCGACTTGGCAATGCTGAACGAGACATCTTTGACGGTTCCGAGATGTCCGCGATCCAGCCCTTCAGCGAGGCGCAGCATGGCAGCGAGCGTGCTGACACGCCGGATTTCGCTTTTGGTAAACGCCGCAAGATTGAGGTGCTTGCGACGCGGAATGCCTTTTCGATGATACATGGCGACATTAGCGATCACCTCAATTTCGGTGTCGTTGAAGCCGAGTAAATCTGAGTTCCGAATGAGATAATAGGCGTGCTTTTGGTGATTGGAGTGCGACAGAAACGTGCCGATGTCGTGGGTGATCGCCGCATAATCGAGAAGTTCGCGTTCGTCCACGCCGTAACTGTGCAAGCCGAGTCGCTTGAGATCATCGAAGAGGCGCAGACACAGCATTCGGGTATGGTCGGCGTGTTCTGCCTCATATTTACACGCATGGGCGAGCTGCAATATACTGCGCCGCCGCACCGATTGCGCCTTATACTGTTCGCGTTCGGAGTCTTCGCGCAGCAGGTGATCGAGCAGAATTCCATCCCGTAAACCGCGTTCGCTGACGGTCATTTTGTCGGCTCCGAACGTCTCCATGAGCGTCTGAATGATCGCGGCTCCGCCTAAGATAATGTCAGCGCGGTTGGCGTCCATGCCCGCAACGCGCCGCCGTTCCTCTAAATTCAAGCGCAACAGCATCTGCACGGTGTCGCGCAAGTCAGTGAGGCGAAACGTGGGGTTGCGTTGCGCGGGAACGGCAGTGTCTGCCGTGTGTCTGGCAACAATATCGCCTAATGCCGTAATCGTTCCCGCACTTCCGAACGCGATATCGAATCCTGTCTCTTTAACCCGCTTGCGAATCTGACTCGTCACGCCGCGCACATAGACCTGTACTTTGGCGAAGTGTTCGGGAGTAAATGCGCCATTGCCCTTGAAGAATTGATTAGATAAGCGGATCGCACCGAGTTTGAGGCTGTCGAGAACAAGATGCCCGTCCGCGCTGCCGACAATCACTTCGGTACTGCCGCCGCCGATGTCAATGAGAAGTGC
>CAZPZP010000169.1:5314-7374 GCA_964591025.1 uncultured Chthonomonadaceae bacterium | reverse complement strand
TTTATGTAGAAACTTCCATCGTCAGTTATTTGCGCCAGCGTCCGAGTTCGCAGGTCGTGATGGCGGCGCGTCAACTGCTGATGCATCAATGGTGGGATCACGAACGGGCAAACTACGAACTGGTAATCTCGCAGTATGTGATTGATGAGGCGTCAGTAGGCGATTCAACTCTTGCCGCCGAGCGACTGACTTCTCTCGATGGCATTCCACTTTTACCGCTTGACGCCGAAATTGAAGAGATTGCCGAGAAGATTGTGGCGCGTGCTATTCTGCCGCCGAAAGCGCGAATTGATGCCCTGCACATCGCCGCCGTCGCGCACCACCGCATCCAATATCTACTGACGTGGAACTGCAAACATATCGCCAACGCCAAAATTTTGCCGCGTATTTACCAAGTGCTGACCGATATGGAGATACCCATTCCGATTATCTGCACACCAGAGGAGTTGTTAGCCAATGAACCCTGAACAAGACAACAATTTGCTGTTCGACCCGATTGTTGAGGAAATCCATCAAGCGCGTCGGGACTATGCGGACAAATTCAACGGCAGTTTCAAGTTGATGCTCGATGATGCACGACGGCGGCAGGAGGCTTCCGGGCGTCCCATCTGGCGACCAAAGCCCAAAGCGACAAAGAAGCCACCAAGTGGCGAATTGGTGATAACGATTGAAGAGGCTGTTGCTGCCTAAACTTTGCCCGACAACCTCACAAACTCCCGAAGCGTCTGCTGTATCACGAGCGCGGCAGACGCTATTTTTGTGTCCGTTGGTGAGAACGGGTAAACTGGCAGGGCGCGACGAGGCGGGTGGGTCGGAGAACCGTCCGGCGGGGTTGTGTTAGGGAAGAGTCCAGTCTAATATATTGAGGTTGTTGACGTGCTGAAAATGATTGTCGTGGGTGACGAGGGTTGCGCCGATGGCAAGCGCAGTCGCGGCAATCCAAACGTCGTTGAGCGGAATCATCGTTCCGGCGTTCTTGAGTTCGGAGCGAATCTGCCCATAGATCGTGTTGATGTCTTGAGATGATTGAATAACGCCATTGAGAAAGTCGAATGCTCGGTTTCCTGATTCGCGGATTTCCGCTTTCGCCTTCGCGCTTTTGGCGTTGTGATAGCCATATTCCCATTCTCCAACAGTAGCAAAGCAGATATAGCCTTCTTCCTCGTCGGAAAGGGCGGCAATATGAGCGATCACTTGCGGGTGACTTTGCGACAGAAACGAATAGGTGTCGGAATCAAGCAGATAGATTTTAACCAAGGTGTTCCTCTCTGGCTTCGTAAATGTCTTTGCGAAGTTGTTCAGCAGTTTCGGGCGAGAGATGCGGACCTTCTGCCATATAAGCGAGTGCACGGTCTCGGAAACTGTGTTTCTTTTTCGGCGCAGATTCGGGTTGGTGTTCTTGCTCTATTTGGGCGATCTTTTGTTCGATAGCGGTGAGACGCTGTTCGAGCGATTCAAGGGTTGCGGCGGGCATGATGTGATTCTCCTTGCTGGATGATAGGCAGATTATACCGAAAAAGTCCAAAGCGGGGCAAGGGTGTTTTTGTTATCGTTGGCGAGAACGGGGAAAGGCGGCAGGGCGCGACACAGCGGGTGGGTCGCGGGCTGTGTGTGCTGGCTTAATTCAAGGCGGTCTTCGAGTTCTTTAACCCGTGCCGAGAGAAGCGCGATTTGCTCTTGGAAGGTCGAAACCAGAGCAAATTGGGTTGGGACGACAACCCATTGGTGCAAGACCATAGAAGCCCCGTGATTTATCACTGGGGGGTTGTCACATTTACTTATTCATAGAGTTTGCCGCCGCCCACATCGCGCACCTTCAATACCTTTCTCCACCTGAAAAGGCTTTCAGGACGACGCCCAAGCCCCCATGACCACCGTGGCAGTACTCACCCCCCCCTTGCTGGTTGCTGCTTGGTTCTTTGCCAACACCCTGCGTCTTGCCTGTGACGCCATGACCGAGAGAGAACTGGTTCCCAAAATGCTCACCGAAAGTCGCTTCCGTCGCCGAAAACATCGGATTACTCGCGACAAGGTCAATTTTGATTTCTGCACGATAAATT
>CAZPZP010000169.1:0-5214 GCA_964591025.1 uncultured Chthonomonadaceae bacterium | reverse complement strand
TTCTGCACGATAAATTCTGTCGATCAAGCGATAATTTGTCTCTAATCTTGCGCCCAACCTCCCGATAATTGCAGGGAGGCAAGGCGCATTTTTCATGCACGATTATCGCGGACAATCTCATAAACTCCCTTTACTCTTAGCGGGCGGGCTATGGATTATTGCCCTTGTCTGCCTCGCTGCTCCTGCGTTTGCTCAGAAACCCAAAACGCCCGCGATTCGCGCCGTGTCTGCCATCGCCATTGATGCACAAACCGGAACCGTGCTTTATACCAAAAACGCTGACACGCCGCTTCCGCCCGCCAGCACTACCAAAATTGTGACCGGCTTGCTTTTGGCAAAACATCCTAATCCCGACGACCCGGTTCCGATCTCGTCGAATGCCGCCAAAACGCCCGGCAGCGGCGTGGGATTAAAAGCAGGGCAGATGGTCAGGGCGCAGGATTTGCTCCATGCCGTTCTGCTCACTAGCGCCAACGATGCCAGCACAGCCGCCGCCGAGTTTTTGGACGGCTCCGTTCCTGCGTTCGTCGAGCGCATGAATGCCGAAGCCCGAAATCTCAACGCCCCGCAAACCCGGTTCCGAAATCCGCACGGCTTGCAAAACCCGCAGCACATTTCCACAGCGCGTGACCTCGCGAATTTGGCACGCGCCGCGATGCAAAACCCGCAGTTTGCCGCCGCCGTTGCTCAATCGTCCGCATTGTTTCCTCGCCCGAATCAACCTGCCCAAACGCTTGCCAACACCAACACGCTTCTGGGCAATTATCGCGGAATGGAGGGCGTCAAAACAGGCTGGACGCCGGAAGCGGGCTATTGCTTTGTCGGCTCGGCGACCCGCAGCGGCAGACGTATTATTACGGTGGTACTCAACAGCCCCGATTGGCAAGCCGAAACCTGTATCCTGCTCGATTATGGTTTTGCACAAAAACCCAATGCGTCAAGCTCAGAGGAGTTTTCAGAGAGAGGGACATACGCAGAAGCGCGTTCCGATACGCCAAGCGAACCTGAACCCGCTCAAAGACCGGACGCCATTACGCGGAAAACCGAGCCATCTTCGGAAAAGCCGCTCGCACAAACCGAAAACACGGGCTATACCCGAACACCGTCCGCTTATGGCAGACAAAACGCCTCCACTGAACAAATTTCCAGCAAAATGCCAAGTCGAAACTGGCTTTGGCTTCTTTTATTGCTCCTTTTGTGGCTTTTATGGGCAGGGAGAAAGAAAATGGCATCACTTTTTGAGAATTGGGCGTCTCTGCGCCGCAAAAATCGCGAACAGAGTACAACACACCCCTCAAGTGCGAAGAAGAAAACACAATTCAAGCATAAAATCGGCAGTGACTTTGTCTATAAACCGCCGAAACTTCCGCGCCGCAGTGCCGCAAGTTGGCTTAACCACGTCGGCGATAATCCGAATCGCCTGCTTGAACCGGCAGTGAAACGGCACGCTCAGGCGGTTCTTTCAGCTCAAAAACGCCCCGAACTCGACAAACTCACGGAACTGCTCGCGTCGCCGCAAGCAAAAATCCGTCTTGTCGCCGCCGAACTGCTGCTCCCATTTCTGCCTCGTCGTGCGGAGGAGACTTTGCTCGCCATTGTCCAAGAGGACAAGATGCACGCCGAAACTCGCGCCGAAGCGATACAGGCTCTTTCTCATCACGGCGGAGACCGTTATGAGAGGCACTGGCTCCAAATGCTGCTCAAAGACGGGTCGCTGTCTGCCGCAAATGCCCTCGCTCGCCTCCCAATAATTGAAGACCAGACCACCCAAACACTGAATCGCATTTTGACCTCGCCGCAAGCCGTTAAAAAAGGTTTCGAGCAGGAAACAAAACTCAAAATGCTGTCGGCGGCATCGGCGGCGGTTCTTGCCACGCACGGCAAAATCGAAGCCGAAGACGCCGATGAGTTTGTCCAAAACCTACCCGAAAATCACCGGGAACAGACGCTTGCCACATTGACGAAACACGCCGAAAGCGAGTGGACGATCAAGAATTGGCTGGATATGGCACTCGCGGGCAAGGGTCATTCTGTTCTGCCTTCACTGATGGATGCCGATACTGCGCCGATCCGTGAATACCTCGACGCCGTTCCTGAAGATGATCCTGTTGTTCGCACTCGCGCCCTGATTTTGCGCTGGTTCTTACTCCATGAGGGCGATGGCGACATGGTCAGGCAAGCCGCTTCAGCCGGCGAAACGCTGGCAATGGGAGCCGTCACGTTGGATCGCTTGCACCGTTGGAACCCCAATAACACTGCGCCCGATGTGCTGCTGGCATCGCTTCAAGTGGTTTCGGCACGCTTGGGCTATACCGCGCACAGTTCCGAGCAGATTGCGACGGCGTTTCGTCCTGCCGAGGGCGAACAAGCCGACGAAGACGCCCGCGATCTCAAGCCACTCGGTGAGGCTTATGCTCACCCGGCAGTTCATGACGCAGTTCAAACGGCACTTCATACGGAGAATGGATTATCTCAAATTCTGACAGCATTGGCACAGCAAACAGACAACGCGAACTGTGTGGACGAATGCAGGTTCTGGCAGGACAAATCCCCTGACGAGGCTCGCCTCATTCTCTCGCAAAACCTGCGAACGGATGCGTCAACAGAACACGCAGAACCCGAACTGCCTGTAGAACTGCCGGTTGCCACAGAACCGCTTGTCCTTGATCACGCGGCATAAAGCGAATATGAGACAACAGGGCAAAAACATTAAAATTGAGGTAGGAAATGATCAGGTCTTCTCTGAAGAGCGGAATTCTTGGCGTTCGGAGGTGTTGCCCGTGTCTGTTGTTTCGTTTGCTGCCCCTTGGCTGCCTCCACACCACGCGATGGGGGACACGGGCGCACAGAAATCCGGTGAGGGCGGTGTCTGTTTCTGGAAGAGACCGACCCCGATGGGTTCGACATTCCGCAGGAGTGGACAGGATTGCGCTGTCTCATTGAGATTGAGCGAGAACGGCGCGTCGGCGACAAAGTGACGGTAAAACCCCCCTCTTTTCTGTCGCGTTTGTCCTCGCAGACCGCCTCGCCCATTCAGTTGGGGCGGATTGTCTGGCAGCGTTGGCAGAGGGAGAACGGCTTGCATTGGAGAGGGGAGGTCGCCTTCGCTGAAGACGCTTGTCGTCGTCGGGACAATGCCCCTGCCAACTGGGCAATTCTGCGGCACACGGCGAGGATTTAGCGTTCTGCGGCGGCGACTTTCGGTGTCCTATCGCGGCGGCGCAATCGAGCAAGACCGATGCCGCCCGCCGCGATCATCACCAGACTAATGAGATGCGTTTCCGTCAGGTTCAGGCTTGGTATGAGGACGGTGGAGGTCGCGCCGACACGCAGAAACTCGATGAGGAACCGATAGATTCCATACAACGCGATGCCGCCCCAAAACAACTCGCCGTCCCGATGCGGGCGCGATTCCTGCCGAACAAGAAATGCAAAGATGAGCAAAGTAATAACCGTCGCATAAATCTGAATGGGATGGCTTGGCGGCGTCAATTGTCCGGGATGGTTTTCATCGGGGAAAACGGCTGCCCACGGCAGCGAACACGCCCCGCCATAACAACACCCATTGAGGAAACACCCCACACGCCCAAACGCATACGCCAGAAAGAACGTCGGAGCCGCCAAGTCTCCAACGACAGACAGCGACAACTTTTTCTTGCGGCTATAGACGATCAAAACCAGAATGCCGCCGATCAAACTCCCGTGCAGCGACAAGCCGCCCTCCCACAATTGCAGGAAACTCAGCGGATTTTTGACGAAGGTTTCCCAGTCGAGCAGCACATACAACAGCCGCGCCCCAAGCAAGCCGAACAGCAGACACAGCAAGCCCAAATCGAAAAGATTTTCGGGAGGAATACGGCGCGGAGAACCCTCCGGCTCGGTTTTCATACGCCGTTCGCAGACCTTCATTGTACGCCACAACGCCAGCAAAAAGCCGATGATCACCATGGTTCCGTAAGAGCGCACGGGAAGGTTGCCGATATGAAAAAGGGTCGGGTACATGGGCTAAACTACTCCGGCGGTGGGCGGGTCGTGTTGGGCGCGTTTGGCTTCGGCAGCTTCTTCGCGGGACGTGATAATAAGATGGATCAGCAAAAAAATGATGCCGAAAGTAATGGCGGTATCGGCAAGATTGAATACTGGAAAATTGATAAACTTCGCGTGCAGAAAATCCACGACGTAGCCGTGTCGAATTCGGTCTGTGACATTGCCAAGTGCGCCGCCCAACGCCAGCGCGAACGCCGAACCGACAAACAGTTCTACTTTTGGCATTCGGTGATACGCCACTAACAGCGCGATCACAGCCCCGCACGCAAACACAATGAACCAATGGTTGCTCTGCGGCAGCAAGCCCCACGCCCCTCCCGTGTTCTGCGTCAAGGTCAGGCGAAAGGCGTCACCGAGAAGCGGGCGCGACTGCCCGAACGCCATCTGTTTCTGTATCCATGTCTTGCTGAGTTGATCAGCAACCAGAACCATCAGCACAATAAGATAAAAGGAAATTGGGCGGAGTGCGCGGATCGGCGCGTCAGTATTCGGGTTTCGTGTGAGTGTCTCTTGGTTCGTCATTGTTCGGTATTCTGCGGCATTTCGGTCATCATCGGGGCGATCAATTCATCCACTTTCTTGAACTCGTTGGGCTTCGCAAGGCAGGAAATCTCTTCTTCGGCGGCAAAATTCGTAACGCTCTGATACTTTCCATTCTGCGGTTCGCGATGAACGGTAATTGTTCGGGAGTTGGTATCGGCTATCCAGTATTCGACAATTCCGGCACGCGCATACAGTTTCGCCTTGGTGACTTTGTCTGTTCTCAAAGTCGTATCAGCCACTTCCACGCACAGAAGGACATCCTCCGGTGGCGGGGCATGGGGAGTATAGGTATCTCTATCGCATTTGAGAACGGCAATATCGGGTTCGGGTTCTGTGAGTTCTCTCTCATCTAATGAGATACGAATAGGATTCTGGGCTTGGATATACTCGATACCAAACTGCTGCATGAGCCAGCCGGACAGGCGATTTAGTGTGCGGACATGAGGCTGATGTTGTGACATTTTGGCAATAATTACCCCTTCCAGCAGTTCGGTCTTCTCGTCAATCAAACTGGCATCAAACAAAGCAAAATACATTGTCCTTGTGATCGGAATGCGTTCGGTGAGGAGTGATTCGGTATACAGCGTACCTTCATGCAGAGTGTATCGCCCCAGCAGAAACCCG
>CAZPZP010000168.1:0-7423 GCA_964591025.1 uncultured Chthonomonadaceae bacterium | reverse complement strand
GACGTCTGTTTTTGAGTCGGGTACGTTCTTGTACCCGACTCTTGCAAGAGGTCTAGTGTTTCCAGAGTGTCTTCGAATTGACACTCCTGCTCTTTCGTAGGAGAGAGGCGATATTGGAAACAGACGTTCATACTCTTATTCCACCAGACAAGAGAACACTTGTCAAGTGGCAAATACATTGCAAAGCCTTTTGCCGAGACAAAAGTTTCGCAACAGGAAGCCGCTGTATCCCCATTGATAAATCAAGGGGTATTAGCGGCTTAAACACCGACAAAGGGTGAACGAACTTGCCATTGAAGCAGGAAGGTGCATCTTTGGAGAGCGAATGCCGTGACACAATTCAGAAGGACACCGCAGAGCAATGAGTATTTTTAAGACTTTCATTTTCTTTTTCGGGTTTGGATTTGCGATAATATTCCCACTGCCGAGCAAAGCACAACTTCCGTCTACAACGCCACAAATTCGGGTGACACTGACCAGCCCCGTTTATCATATTCAGATCGATCCCCGCACATTTGCGCCCTATATGCCCCAAAATGTGATTGCGAAGGCGGAAGTCATCGGGCTGCCCGCCGGAACTTCCGCGCCGAGAGAATTCACTTGGCGCGTCCTGTTGGACTGGAACAACGAGGCATATCCGACGCGCCATTCAATAGCCGATACCACGTTTACCCAAAACAGCCCGTTCAAGGTGAATTTTGGTGATGAGATTCGCGGCGGCATATTGAAGGTGTTTGCGAAGGCGACTATTGGCGGACAAGAGATCGCGGGATTCGCTTTGGCGCAAGTGGTCGGAAGTAATCCGCCGAAAAAGGCGATTTACAAACTCCTTCCGGCGAACAGAACGGGCTTGCTCTTGGCAAAAATTGCCACTATAGAGAGCCGTGTTCAGCAGTTCCGTGAGCCAGAAGGTTTACCCAAAGAGTCGATCTCCCACGATTTCGGGATAATGCAGCTCAATGCGCCTTCAGGAGCCGTAACTTCTGAGGCTGAGATTTGGGATTGGCGCGAAAATGTGCGGCGAGGAATCGAAATGTTTACAGGCAAGAGGCGCATGAGCGTTACAGCGTCACGCAATATGGCGCGGCGGATGCCTATAGAAGATTTGCCCGTCAATGCGGCGGCGACGATTGGCTTGCTGAATATGACTCGTGCGCTGTTCGAGATGCAGCAGCTGGCTCCGCCAAACATTCCCGCACTCTCTGAATTGCCCGGAAGCGGTATCGAAATAGATGAGACCGACAAAGACAAACTCAATCTCAATCAAATCGAACGGGATTCGATACGGCGCTATAACGGCGGGCGCGAATATACGTTTGTGCTAACACCCGATGTCGAAACGCTCGAAGTGGTTTCAGGACAATGGCAGGTTGATCCGAATCGCGGCGGAATTTCGATGCGTTCCGGCGACCCGAATTATGTCCGTAAGGTGATCGAAGCCGACAGCGGCTTTGTGATTCCTCCTCCGCCGAAACCTGTTCCACCCAAAAAGGCGACGCCCAAACGCACGCGCCGAACACGCAAATAAGGGACTTTCAAGAAAAAGAGCGTTCCACTTCTGCAAGTCCCGCATTGAGTCCGCGAAGGCGGACTTCGTGCTTTTGTGGCATCGGTTTTAACCGCCCGCCAAGCATGGAACGATTTAATTTTTGAGAGTCCCTAGCTGTTGCGCGTTCTCAAGATATTATCCAAGAATTTGATCGCCGAATTTATGTGGCAAATGAGAGGGTATTTGGCGTGTCTCGCGAAGAAACGAAACAGGCATCAGATTTGATGAAAAAGCGTTGGAATGCGCGTGTAGGGAAATTACGCGAACAACTGGAAAACGCTTGACATTTTACAAGGGGACTTCTTATTGTTGACAGAAGTCCCCTCCAAAATTTAAGGCTGGTAAGAGATGCGCCAAACCTTGTTGGCTCCATCGTCTACCATCAGGAGCGCACCGTCTTTGGCTTGTGCCAGTCCCATCGGACGCCCCCACACTCGCGGATCGTCTTCGCCCATCATCCAACCCGTAACGAAATTCTCATAGCCGCCCGACGCTTTTCCGTTTCGCATGGGAACCCGAACAATGCTGTATCCTACCCGCTTGGCGCGATTGCCGGAGCCATGCAGTGCCACAAACGCATCGCCCCGATACCCTTTCGGAAATTGGGTTCCCGTGTAGAACACCATGCACATCGCGGCAGTATGCGAAGTCAGCAAAACATCTGGCATGACCGCTGTTTTGGCGAGTTCCGGCTTGGCTGTCGCACTCATTCGCGGATCAGGGTTTGCACCGATATAGGAGTAGGGCCACCCATAAAATGCACCCTCTTTGACACGGGTCACATAGTCGGGAACAAGGTCATCGCCTAACCCGTCGCGCTCCTGCACTGTTGCCCAGACCGCTCCCGTTTGCGGATGACAGGCAAGCCCAACGACATTTCGCAATCCAGTCGCAAAAATCCGAAAGCCGCTGCCGTCAGGATTGAATTCGCAGACCGTGGCACGGCGTGGCTCCGCCTCTTCGCCAATGTCTTTGGAGGAGCCGATGGAGACATAAAATTTGTCGTTTTTGGGATTGTAAGCGAGTGAACGAGTCCAGTGTCCGCCGTCCGCTGGCATTTTCGAGACAATGGTTTGCGGCTCGCCTTCCGCCCGCGATTGCCCGTCTTTGTAAGGATAGCGCAGAATTGCATCGGGCGTAGCGATATAAACCCACTCTTTATAGAACACAATACCGAACGGGCGGTTCAACTTCTCGATAAAAATATCGCGTTTGTCGGTTTTGCCATCCGTACCGGGATGCAGAATTGTCACGCGCCCCGCGCCCGCCTCCGCAACAAAGACATCGCCATTGGGAGCGACGGAAATCCAGCGCGGATTCGCGAAATTTTCTGCATACACTTCGGCATGAAACCCTTTGGGTAAACGCAATTCCGCTCCCTCCGGGCGCGGAACCATTTTGCCGCCATTGCTCGCACTCGGCGTCTCAAACGGCTTCGGCAAAAGATTCGGGCGAATCAGAAACCGCTCCGTCGCGTCTTCGTTCGCCGACGCTTCCTGACCGGGAGGGAATATAAGAATGCCGCCTAAAACCATTGCGGCGCACACCGTCGAAAAAAGGGTTCGAGAAATCACGCGCTGTTATCTCCTTCAATTGTATCAAACTTCGGGGATAAATCCCCGATAAATTTAGGGTGTTGGAGTTGAAGCAGTGGTTTTCAACACCTCCACTTTGTCGCCGTCGGAAAGCTGGGCTTGCCCCGTCGTAATGATTTGGTCGCCCGCCTTAATCCCTTCTGTCACTTCCACTTTTTGGATCGTGCTGATGCCGAGTTTGACCTGACGCTCCACCGCTTTGCCGCCTTCGACGATCAACACTCTGCCCGTGCTGCCCTTTTGATCCAGAATCGCTTCGCGTACAATCACAATCGCCTTGGGATTAGTCAGTAGCGTAATTTGCCCGCGTGCGAACATAGAAGGGCGCAGGACATTTCCGTTGTTGACGATGCTGATCCGCACGGTGAAACTGCGTGCTGTCGCCGATGCAATCGGGAAAATTTTGCTGACACGCCCTGAGAAACTCCTGCCCGGAAATGCATCAACATTGACGCTGACGGCTTGCTCGCGGCGTATTCGGGCATACTGCGTCTCTGCAAGCTGAGCATCGAGATAGATCGAGTTCAGCGCAACAATCCGCATGACATCGGAACGCTGCGCCGTTGCCTGAACGCCCGGCTCGGCTTTGCGCTCGGCGACAATCCCGTCCATCGGCGAAACGATGGTCAAGTCCCGAAGGGCTTGCTCGGCAAGTCTCACTGCCGCTTCCGTCTGCTTGATGCTTGCCCGGCTCGATGCGATTCCCGCTTGGGCGTTGTCCACATCGGCGCGGCGCAAAGTCACCTGCTGGCGGTTCGACTGCGCGGTTATCAACCCTTGATTTGTCTGTTCGACTTGGGCTTCTGTGCGGAGAATATCCTCTTGGCGTGCGCCTTCCTTGACCAGACTCAACCCTTGAACGGCAGAATTATACCGTGCATCGGAGGAATCGGCAACCGCCTGCGCCTGATCCAACTGCTGTGCCGAAATCGCTTGCTGACGATACAGTTCCTGATACCGCTTGAGGTCGGCGCGGGCTTTGACCTGATCGGCTTTCGCGGAGGTAACATTCTCCTGCGACTGCTGTAATTCCTGCGGACGCGCCCCACTTTTTATGACCGCTAACTGCTGTTTCGCCGCATCGAGCTGCGCCCGCGCCAAACGGACTGCCGAAACGGTCTGCTGTTCGGTCAATTTCAAGGTCGTCAAGGAATTGCGATAGGCGACTTCCGACTGAGTCAGGCGCGTGCGTGCCGCCTCCAGATTCGCTCGCTGCTGATCGAGTTGTGCCTGCGCGTCGGCGGTATCCTGCTGGGCAATCACCTGCCCCTTGCGGACAGGATCGCCTTCACGAAAATAAACATTGGTGATCCGCCCGCTAAGTTTGGTGCTGACCAGCACATCGTTTTCAGCGTTCAAGGTTCCGGTTACGTCAACGGTCTCGGAGATCGATTCCTGCTTTGCGGGCGTCACGGAGACTTGAGTTGCGATTGCCGCAACTTTCTCGGCTGCCGCCTTTTGTGCGGCGGCTTTTTTCTCGGCTCCGCCGCGATTGCAACCCGTGATTCCCAATCCGCCGATCACCACCGAGAGGGCGGCAAGCGTCAGCAAGCGCGGAGTATTTAGGTTTCTTGGTGTCATCTCTTTTTGTCGCTCCCTTCGGTTTTTCCGGTCAGTTTTGGCGGCGGTGGACTGGAGTAGCCCGGTCCGTTGTTGACATAGGCATAACGCCCGGCAGCGCGATCCACCCGCGCCCGTGAATTATTATAATCGAACAAAGCGTTAATCTGATTGCTCTGCGCCGTGACGAGGGCAATCTGCGAGTCGGAGAGTTCGAGCAGAGGAGAGACGCCCGTTTGCCCCGTGACACCCGCGTTGTAGCGCACCCGCGCCAATCGAAACGCCTCCTGCGCTTGTGCCAATCCTTGATTCGCGACTGCCACCCGATCTCGCGCTTGGAGCAGTAACAGATACGCCTGACGTACCTCCAAAGTTACCCCGTCAACGGCACTGCGGCGGTTGGTTTCTGCAACCGAAACATCGGCACGCGCCTGTCTGCCGCGTGCGCGAGCAACCCCGCCATCATACAGCGGCAGAGCGACCTGAAATTGGGCTTGCCATGCGACGATTTGCGGTACGAATCCTGCGGCGTCGGGCGTATAGTTCAATCCCCACGAAACCCCGAAATTCGGCAGGATGCTGCGCCGTGCCAAGTCGATTCCTTTTCTGGCGGCGGCAATATTGGCATCCCCTTGTAGAATTTCGGGGCGCGTATTCTCTGCCTCTGTGACCAGATTGTTGAAATCGTCACCCAAGTCCAGCGGATCGCTGACGATCTTGACCTCAATGGTTGGAGACGTCTCGATATTGCTTATGTCGGGCGGCTTATTTACAGGAGGCGGCTGGGTTTGTGCGCCGCCCGAATCCGTTGGGGGCGCAACTCCCGGCGGCGTCTCTACCGCACCCTCGCTGTTGAGAGTCAAAGACGTATTGATATTGATCCCAAGCGTGCTGTTGAGTGCGGCGAGCGCGAGACTGATATTGATGTCCGCCTGAATCTTCTGCTGCTGGGCATTGAGAACGTCGGTCTGGGCGCGAATGACATCGAAGCGGGCAACAGTTCCGGCGATAAATCGGGCTTGTGCGTCGGTCAACCGCGTCAGCGTATTTTGCAAGTTCTGGTTCGAGACTTCCGCCAACGCCTTCGCTCTCAGCACGTCATAGAAGCCAGTTTTGGTATCCAGAACCAACTGGTTGCGCGTCCGGTTGATGTCGAGTCGAATGGCGACTTCGGTAAATTTCGCCTGATCTGTGGCGGCACGAAGCAGTCCGGCAATATCGAGCGGCAATGTTGCTGCCACGCCGATAGAACGCTGCGTCTCGTTGACAAAGGCGACATTCTGCCCGCCGAGATTGGCACTCAGCCCCTGATTCAAGCGCAAATAGGCAAGTGTTGCATTGAGTGTGGGATTGAATGCCGCCCGTGTCTCATCGGTTCGTCCTTGAGCGCGGAGCAGGTTTTCGCCCGAAAGAGCCAGATTGCGGTTGGTTGCCAGTGCAATCGCCACGACATCGTTAATTGTCAGCGGCGTGTTTCGCAACTGCGCGACAAGGGCATCCATTCCAGGCGAAACGCGCAGTGGTCTATCGGGCTTCGGCAGTTGCCCTGCCGGGGCAGGAAGCGGCGACTGCAATCCAGTCTGGAGCGGAGTCGTCGGCAGAGTCACCGTGCCTGTCGGGAGTTGCGGAGGTGGCTGCGCTGTCTCCTGCGCGGAGGCAGAGACGGTTGTAAAACTCCATAATCCAATGGCACCGAGAGCCAATTTCAAGAGGGGGGGTATCCTGTGTTTGTATCGTATCTCCATCATCGCACGTCCTCATTTTGTGTCGTCTCGAAAAATACTTTGGAACCAAAGTATTTTCTCTAAAGGGGTAAAATTTGCTCGCTTGACAGGCTTATTCAGAGCGAGGCTGAACGCAAACCCCTTCCAAAATCAATTGATAGGTGGTGTCCAGCAATGTTTCCAACGCTTCGGTATTCTCCGGCGACGCCCATCGCCACAGCGTATAAAAATAGAAACTCATCATGTACTCGGTCAAGGGAAGATTCTGTATATCTTGGCGGAGTTCGCCGCGTTCCTGCCCGATTCGAATAACCTGCGTCATGATCTCCTTGACGCGGCTTTTTATCAGAAAACTGGCTTCCTGTGCAACCGGGTTCGTCAGCGTCAGCGACATTAGGGTTCGGGTCAGTCGTTTATCGCGTTTGGCGTGCTGTTCGATAAGGAGATGCAGGGCGCGGCGCGTCTGCTCCCAAACGCTGATGTCGGACGGCAGATTTTCCGGCTGCGAAACCGGCGTTTGCGAAAACAGGACAAACTGCCGCTCGAAAAAGTACCCGACAACGGCTTCCTTGCTGTCGAAATGATTGAAAAATGTCCCTTTGCCCAAATCGGCGGCGTCCGTAATCATCTGCACCGTAACGGCGTCGAAATCGCGCTGCTCGAAGAGAGCCATTGCCGCCTCGAATAGCCGCTCTTTGGTTTCCTGTCGCTTGCGGTCACGGCGAGAGAGGGTGGTTTCCGTATCTTCGGTTATCGTAAACGAGTTAGGTATCATATAGAAAACCAGACGCGCCTTAAAACTGACTGCGGGTCACTTATGACTACGAGTGAGTATACCGCGTGGTTGCATAAACAGATGCGTTTTTTCACAAAAAGGGGTTTTATCTGATTTGTACAGGATCAAAATCACGAAAAATACTTACGGAATCCGCAGAGCATAATTTTTCACGAAAACGTGACCGGATGGGTTTTTCGTGACACGCTTTGGGGCATAG
>CAZPZP010000167.1:0-7442 GCA_964591025.1 uncultured Chthonomonadaceae bacterium | reverse complement strand
GTCTGTTTTTCAGGCGGGTACGTGATCTCTACCCGACTCTTGCAAGAGGTCTAATCCGTGTTGTTATCCAGATGCAGCCTGTAGAGCCTCGCGTCATTCTGTTCCAAAACAAGAACGCCGCGCTGCTGCACCAGAGTTTCGAGAGGTTGTTGCGCCGCATTCCGCACCAGTCTGCAATTATGATTACGTTCGCAGTCCTTCGGATAGGGAAACAAAGCCACATACGCAATATGCAGCCGCTGCAAATCGCTTTGCAAACGCTCCTGCGAGTTGTAATGAATAGAATCTTGCAAGTTATAGATTGACCAAAGTGCCTCCGGGCGAAACAAACCGACCAGATTGCTGCCGCTTACCAACAGGCGCGTATCCGGTTCAAGGAGGCGGTTCACTTGCTGAATAAAAGCGTATTCTGGGATACGTTTGTGCAGAAAGGCTTCGCGTGTCGTGCGTCCCAAGGCGACGGGTATGGCTTCTTCCAGCGTTGGAACCCACCCTGCCAGCCGCTTTGTCGAACACCATACACAGAGCAATGCACCGACGAGGCACACGCTCCCTGCCAGCGCAGGACGTTTTTCTGCCTGCGGCATCCTGACGCATAAGCAGGCAAGAAATGCCGGAACTATCGGCATCAAAAAGCGGGCATTGAGATAGTTTCCCGCACAGATACAAACAAAAAAGAGACTCACAAACGCCCAAATCGCATACTGCGGAGAACGCCGCGTCAACAGCAAAAGCGTGACGCCGATCAAAGCACCCGCTGCGATGATGTTCCGGTGAACCGTATGAAGGACTTCCGGTGTCGGCGGCAGACCGGGCGGCGTGTTATAAATCAGGTGTGCGAGCTGGAATCGCCCCCAGCCTTCGGGCGTCCATTCGATGCCGCCAAAGACGGAATGCAGTATCGGGTAGAATGGATTACCTGTCAACAGCCACGTTTTTATTAGCCAAGGCAATAAGAGCGCAAACCCCGTCAAAAAAAACACTGTGGCAGCGCGTAGAATATCACTTCGCTTTTCGCGCCGCAAGATGAGTACGTAAATTAGCAGGGCGCAAAGCAGCGTCCATAAGCCGGTCAATTTCGCTGTCGTTGCGAGACCGGCAAACAGCGCGGCAAGTTTTGTCATATCCCGTCGCGCCGCTGCTTCTCGGTCTGTCGAGACGCAGTACAGTGCGTAGATAGCAAGCGTGGTGAAAACTGTGAGGGTGAGGTCTACCATTGCCGCCGCGATTTGGTTCCAGAGATCGTTGATGAACAGCAGCAGACACAAGGACACTACGCCTGCCAAAGCTCCTGCCATCCGCCGTGCCAGCAGGTAAGTCGCCATGCAGATAATCAGCCCCGGCACGAACTGCGCGAGTGCGGGCGGCGCGTTTTGATGCAGACCAAGCAGCAATGCGAAAAACATCTCAGTACAGAGCGGCCAATTGGTGTAGGTCAATGTTGGCAGGTAGACAAAGCTGCCCGTATGCAGATACCGTATTGCCGCAGGCAGATGATAGGTGAGACCGTCACTTGCGAGGATCGGGCAGGCGGCGCGAACCAGAAACCCTGCCAGCATCAGGGTATACAGTGTGAAAAAGACCCGCTTCCAAAGCGCGATATGCGCTAGCCGCCGCAGCCGCGCCCGCCCTGCCCGCATGATAGTCGCCACGTCCCGGCTCAAAAGAAGCGTAAGGAGCAGGGCAGCCAGCCGCATTCCTATCGGCTTCCCAATTCCAAGCGCGAAGAGCGTAAACGGCACAAATTGCAGCGCACCCCAGCCCAAGCCGAACGCGAACAGCACCTTTTCGTCACCGTGTAGCGTGTCAATCCCAAGAAGATACAGGAGACGATGTCCCAGTGCCAACGCAACGATAATCAGCCAAAACAGCAGCAGAATCGTCCACACAATTGGCGGCATAACGCAAGCCTCCGTTCTACGCACTGCCCGCCGCAAGTCCACTGTCGCCTCGAAGTCATTTGGCATTTTGCGGACAGTTTTGACGTCCAGCGCACGGCAAAATACTCCGTCGCACTCAGTATATCACCAAACCTGCCCTGCTTACGAGAACACCGGATCAAGCGTTCTAATGCTCTCACTGATCCGCCTTCATTTGGGCAACCGAATCGCTGATGAGTTTACGAAGCGTGATCATGTCTACATCGTCGAGTCGCTTGATATACAGGCACAATTTTCCGGTTTAGGCGGCTGTACTTTTTGGAAGGTGACATCGCTGGGATTGAGGACGCAGACCCAAAACATCCGCCCATAAACCGGATGCGGCATCAATTGGTCTAATGCAGTGACAACTCCTCTGCGTTTACGCAGAGGAGTTGTCACACTACGCACAACCTCTTGGTTCACGTTGACGTTTGATGGCAGTGTCCCTGCCAATTCTTTGCAGGACTTGTCCTGCAAAAGTTTCACGCGCAAACGAAGAGTCTGGTTTTTGTCTGCTCATTTACGAAGGGCGACTGACCTTTTTGCAACTAACCGACATCAATGGGAGGCTGATTATTGTCCCTAAAGGGCGGAAAATTTGCAAAAAGCGACGAACTGTCATGTTGCCATAGAGCAAAGACAGGTTTTCTCACAAGAGTGGTAGATTGTTTATACCAGACAAGTGAACACTTGTCAAGAGAAAAACCATTGCAAAGCCCATCCCTAAGAGAACGGTTTCGCAAAAGGAAAGCATTTCGCTGGATGAATGCTCGCCGATCCATGAGATTACTGCCCGTCGGCTTTTTTCTCTTCGACTTTCGGCTTGTCTTCGTCCTTCACGTCCTTGAGAGCCTTTGCGACTTCTTCCATGACCATCGGGTCGGTGGGCTTAACTTTGGAGTCGTAACGGGCAATCACTTCGCCTTTGGTATTGTAGAGAAATTTGGTGAAATTCCACTTGATTTCGCCGCCGGTTTTCTCGAATTTCTCTTTGTCTGTCAGGTATTTGTAGAGCGGGGTTTGCTCTTCACCCTTGACCGAGACTTTTGAGAACAGCGGGAACGTCACCTTGTATTTCGATTCGCAGAACTCTTTGATCTCTTTTTCGGTTCCGGGTTCCTGCATTCCAAAATCGTTGGAGGGCACACCGAGAATCACCAAGCCATCTTTCATGTGCTTCTCATAGACTTTTTGCAGGTCTTCGTATTGCGGGGTATAGCCGCATTTCGACGCCACATTGACGAGCATCACGACTTTGCCCTCGTACTTTGCCAGATTGACGGGCTTGCCATCAATGTCTTTGAGGACGAATTTCAGGGCTTCGGGAGCCTTGATTTTGGACGGATAATCGGGGTTCTTCGGTGCGGCAGCCGGACCCATGGCTTTGGGATCGACCCCGGCAGCCTTTGCTTCGTACTCGTTGTCGAAATCGGCAAACGAGAGTTTGTGCGCTCCATAGAACATTCCCCGGAAGTTACGCACTCCTCCGCTATTGGAGGTGTGGCAATAGTTGCAGGCAACTTTTTCTTTGGCGGAGAAGGGAGGTTTGGCTTCTGCTGTGGTGCTGGTAAACAGTGTTGCGGCGGCAAACGCGCCGAGAGCAACAACACGGCTTAAAATGCGTGCAATACTCATATCGTATCGGTCTCCTTGGTGGAATAAAACCAGTGGTGCGTGCAAATTGGTGCAGGCACTTAGGGCAAAACAGGGCGGACTCTCTATAAGACGCTCAACTCTCTGCCGTGTGTCGCTCTTCTCGTGAAAATTCGAGAAAAACTCTCTCAAAGGCAGTTCGTCTTACTGTAGCACATCTTTTTGCATTGCAGAGGACGTTTCGACGCTCCTGCAAACATTTCCTGCTTATGGTAATGAAATTTTTCTGAGGCACACTTTGATGTGGTCTCTTTGGTGTACAATAGCATAGTAGCACATCTTGGAAGAATACCGTAGGGAAGTAAAAATGAACAATGAGATAAAAATAGCTCATAAAGGGTTTTATTTGTTGGAATACTTTTTTATTCTTTTGAGAAGTATTGAGAAGTACTCCGAACAAGATAAGGTTTTTGGTGAATTTAAAATTCTCAAAAAGCAAAATTTCTTGGGTGAGTCGAAATATAAACGAAAATTTGAGACAGATGAACCATCGAAGACACAGCAGGATCGTTACCACTACACTTTTAGAGAAGTTATAGAAGAGGCAAAAACTTATGACTTGATCGAGCAGGATGCCCTCAGCAATCTTAGATTGACCGTAAAAGGGCTGGATTTGCTTAAATTGATAGAAAATCAAGGCGTTGAGAGTTTCAACAACTATTTGTTTACTTGCATGGAGCAGAAGCATGGTACATTCAGGAGTATTATTGAACGCTTGTATGCGAAAAATCAGTACAAACCTGGGCTACTAATTTTCCCCAACTACTCCCCACGCCAATTAGACTTTGAGCGTTCTAACGTAAAAACGGTGGAAGATATAATTCGATATTCTCATGCGCTTACTGCTAAACTACAAGAAGATATTTCCTCAAATCTCGGTCTGGTCAAAGATATGTCTCCTCACAATAAGACTCTTATTAACAGACTTGTTGAAAATAAGTTGCTCCCGTCGAGTCCTTCCGAAGATTTTAATCCCATCAAATATAACGTGATTATAAAGCGTTTCAGAGATTTCTGGATGAATTATTTTTTGAAAGAAATCTATGGATTTGATATTCCGCTGACGACTTTCGACCGATGGATTTATCGAGGAAAACAAATAGGCATTATCTATGCAACCGAATTTTATCCCTACTTTAGCGGGAGAATAGTTTATCCTACATCTGTTGTAGTATCTAAATCCGCATCACAAGACTTTAACAAACTGTTCAATTATGAAGACGGTAAATCCCTGTACATACATAAGCCCAAGTGGAATGATGCCAACCAGGATAAATTTGTCAATGCTTTAGTCACAGCGTACTTTGACTTGAGGCGTACATATCGGAGTTATTTTATTAACTTACTCGCTATGCGAGAACTCGTATGTTACAGTATGAAAATTTCGGAACGCCTATTTGAAACCTTTTTGGATGAAGCATATAAATTAAACTTGGCGGACGAATTGAAGATTAAAATTTCTCTGGAAGTAGATAGGCTTCCTGAAGAGACAACTGCAATGTATTTAAAACAAGAACCGGTGATGGTAGATAAAAAGTATCGCAACATCATTGCTATTAATGTAACACCAGGAGACCGCTTCGATGAACAAGCTGCTTAGAAAACCTTTGCAATCTGCCCCCACCGAGATGATGGGCAAATTTGAGAAATTCAATCTGATAGAAAATCCTTTCCCATCGAGTCCTTACGTAAACCAAGACTCTACAGATCAGCGAATCAATGGAAAAGTTTATGAAATCGAAATTCGCAAAAAGGAACTGGAGCAAATCGAAAATGTTTTTCTTAAAAAATCTCAACTTAATCCAAATCACTTACGGCTTGGCTATATAATAGACGAGTCTTACATTGGGCGAGGTAATGGCAAATCTGCATTTCTTGTTAATTTGCAACAGTATATTAACGAGGATTATTGCCTCGATATATCAAATAACATAAACAAGTGTTTTGCTGTGTATGTCGTTCCAGAGGCTGGAGGAAGAACAAAAACATTTTTAAGCCTTGTCGATCTGATTTTTGAGGCTATACTCAAATCCAATGTCATAGAAAGTTGCTTAGCTATCTTACGTATTCAATCAATTAATCAACTGTATCCTAATCGTCAACTTTTTGAGAATATGAACGAAGAAGAGATGATCTCCAAATTGAGTGAGATAGAATGGTACAAGCAAAACCAAATTGATTACAATGACATCGCAAACGCAATACTGCTAAATCCGTTTCTTCAAGGCTTACCTGCTGATTTTCCTCTGTACCGCGAAAGAAATCGCCTTTTTCTCAATATGACTATGCAGAAGGATTTTGAGGGTTATTATACTCAAATGCCCGGACGTGGCAGAGAAAGATTAGATTTTGTCTTTTCGCATCTTGTCCAGTTTTTTCAATCTGCAGAATTTAATGGAGCATTTATTCTGCTTGATGACTTTGAGCGCATCCCTGAATTTCAAAGTGCAAGACAGAAGAGAGATTTTGCTCTCGAATTAAGATCATGCATCTTTGATGGGTTATATACGAGTGCAAAAACAGGCTTTTATAATTTGCTGATGGTACTTCATGCAGGAGTTCCTCGTTTAATTAGTGATGCTTGGGCTGAGGCAGGAATGGAAAATCGCGCTTCTTTCACTCCTCGGACAACCTCAAATCATCTCATCCCGTTTGGAAAACTGAGTAGAGAGCACACTACTCTTCTAGTTAAAAAGTATCTTTCGGAATACCGAATTGATACATCTAATCTACAAGGCACTGAGCCATTCTCAGAGGATGCATTGAGTCGAATAGGTGAATGGTCGGAATATAACGCTGCCAAAATACTCAAAATGGCTTATGACCTACTCGAAAAAGCTGCCTTGGCTGAAGGTGTTACAACGATTGACGAAGCTTTTGTATCGGAAGCGAAAGGCGTATTGGTTGGCGACCTGGAGAGAAGTATTCCTAAAATTGAGAATGTCGATTCCACCGATCTGCTCAAAAAGGCAAGTGAAGGGTAGAAATGTCACATTGTCTTACTAAACAGGAACTCAGGGAATTCATTGAAGTTAAATTCTCAGACAAAACTACAGAGCTTGAAGGTCTGACGGCTTGGATCGAATATGCAGAGAATTGGCAAGAAGAATTGTGTATATTCAACTACCTTTTGTGTTGTGTTTTAGAAAGCAAGGTGGCAGATGGCCAAGAGTGCCACAGTATTATTGAGAACGCCTATTATCTATGTGATACTATGTTTCTCACGATGCAAGAATTGGACTATTCATTTATAGACTTTATGCTAAAGCATTTGAGACAGGATAGTGTTACAAGCCTCGAAGAAGAACTCATCAGCCTACAAGAAAACTGGAGCCAGTTCATTTATGATAAAGCGAATCGTTATTGATACTAATTGCCTAATATTTTACTTTGTTCATGTTTTTGAGCGACCCCATAGATTTACAGCCTCAACACAGCAACTACTGGATCAAGCTTTTTCTGGCTCGCCTGATGTACTTTTGAGTATTCCCTCAATAGTGTTTGTAGAAATTTTTGACAAGTGGCTCCGTAATGCAGAGTTCTCAAGAAAATTCTATTATGAAGTTTACGAAAAAATTAAGCAGTGCGACAACATCGAAGTTCGCTCTATAGATGCTGAAATTATGGAGTGTCTTGTAACAATTCAAGGTTCGCTTGCTGGACACGACTTACACGACAAAATTGTATTGGCGTCGGCTATGGTATTAGAGTGTCCACTTGTGACGACTGATCAGAAAATCGCGAATTATGTTCGTGAGACAAATGCCATTCCCGAAATTCTTGATTAAGATTTTATCTTTTTTCCTTCTCTTTATGTATGAAACCCCCTCTTCCAGTTGCGTATGTCATAATGTTGTATCATCATTA
>CAZPZP010000166.1:0-7458 GCA_964591025.1 uncultured Chthonomonadaceae bacterium | reverse complement strand
GTTTTTCAGCAGGGTACGTTTCTGTACCCTGACCCGAAGGCGTTTTTCAGCCGGGTACGTGATCTCTACCCGAAATAGGTTCGATTTGGCATTATCGTTTCCCTTCGAGATACTCTCTCAGTTTTGTTGAATCCGTTGCATCGAGCAAATTCCGCACGTTCTGAATTTCCGTCAATGTGGCGTCGAGTGCCGGTTTCAGGGCGTCGCGATTCGAGTAGAGAATGTCAGCCCATAACGCCGGATTCGCATTCGCCACGCGCATAATGTCGCGAAAACTTCCGCCCGCAATTTGCCGCGCCATATCGGGCATTTCGCTTTGCTCGAAGGCTCTGGCAAACCCAAAAGAGAGCGCGTGTGGCACATGGCTGACAAGAGCGACCAGTTTATCGTGATTTTCGGCAGTTGCCAAAACCGCATTTGCCCCGCATCGCTCAACCATCGAAGTCAGGACTTTTGTGTAGCGGTTTGTCATTTGTTCCGGCGTTTCGCCCGCGATGAGAAACCACGCCGCGCCCTCGAATAAATCCGCACGCGCCGCCGTAATTCCTTTTTTCTCTGATCCCGCCATCGGATGACTGCTCACAAACCGCGTTCCGAACAATCGCTCGCCGACGGGCATAATTTGCGCCTTCACACTTGCCAAATCCGTGACTATCGCATTCGGGGAGATATGAGGCGCGGCGCGTTCCATGAGCGGCACGACCAAACTTACCGGAACCGCGAAAATAACCAAGTTTGCATCTTTCACACCTTCGGCAAGATCGGTATATGCTTCGTCTATCGCACCAATCTCTTTGGCAATCCGAAGCGATTCAATGTCCGTATCTATACCAACGACGGTCTGGGAGAGAACGCCGCGTTGTAGTACCAACGCTAGCGAACCGCCCATCAAGCCGACACCGACAATAGCAACCCGTGCAAACAGAATTGGCAGGTCGTCAGTCATTTGCTGCCTCATTGCGGTATCGCCACGCCCCGCGATAGGTGTAGCCGAGTTTCGAGGTCATTTCGGCAAGCGACGTGACAATGACGCCCATTTTGCTGTAAGCGTGAATAACCTGCGTCTCGTCCATCATAATTCCGACATGGGTAATTCCTCGATTGCGCGGATCGGTATTCCCCACGAAAAATACCAAATCGCCTGATTTGTACGGTTCGCCCTCACTCAACTTATCTCCGAGCGGCGATTCATACTGCAAATAAGCGTCACGCGGCAAAACGATGTCCCATAAACCGAAGAGCCGCTGCGTCAACCCCGAACAATCGAACCCGAAAGTCGTAGTCCCGCCCCAAAGATAGGGAATTCCGATCAACTGCCTTGCTATATTCATGAGCACAAATGAATCCCATTTTCTCTTTTTTTGATGATTATAGGGACAGAGTGAATTTGCCTCGATGAAGCCTTCTTTTCTCACAGCATCTACAACATTCGCATCATCAAGAAAAAGTTCGATATGTTTCCAACCTTCAACAGAAGATTTCAGAGTCCATAATTTTGTTCCAAGCACTAATCGTGTTAGTATCTTTGCTGTTTGACCGGGCTTCGCAAAAACAGGGGCTGATAAAACGCTTACCCGTTCATTAAATGGTTCCCAATTAGCACCATAATTTAGATGCGGTTCACGTACCCAGCCTCTGTACTCGTCTTCACTTTCGACCTGAGCAAAGCCCATGCTTTCCTTGATTCCGTTGACTCTTTCATTCAGGATCAACTGACTGATGCATTCCGAGCGATCATCGGGTTCGGCATAGAGATTTGCCACGTTATGACATATCACGGATTGCATTCTGAACTCCAACGGGAATGAGCGGATAGCCGATTTTGGCTTTGCCCTCGATAACCAAGCGTCCCGGTTCACAGCGCACGGTATCAAGCCAAACAGGGAACGGCAGCAACCGCGCTAAGTCTAAGTTGAGTTTGCCGTTGGTTGTCATCTCCAGCGACTCAACAAACGAAGACGGAAGAGAAAACACCGCCGCATTTGCCGCTCGGAAATCCAACTGGATTTTGACGCCGTTCTCAATACGCGGAATTGCCTCGACTGTGAACGGAATCGGGATAAACTTTGCCATAAACTGCCCCGTAATTTTGGCTTTGTCCGACATCAACGCCACTTGGAGGTTTTTCATTGCCGGATTGTTTGCCATAACCTGCGAAATGAGAGCGTTCAGGCTTGCCTCTGTCAGAATGCCGGAGAATTGAGTCTCATCTGCTGTAATTGTGGCTTGCTTGCCTTTTTCCGGTGGCGGCGTAATCTGGACATTGGTTGTGTAGAGTTTCACGTCGTCCAAGATCACACCGGGGCGCACCTGCACCTGCCCCAATCGCACTTCCACCGTTTGTATCGCTATCGGTTCCGCCATATCACTCGCTTTCACAACAAAGATTTCTGGAGTTATTCCACCACAATGACGGCGTGCGCGTACACTTTCGGAATTGTAAATTCAACACGCTCCCCACTGACAGTATACGCCAACCCCTCGCCCGTTTGCGCCACAAACACCTTATTGACGGGTTCCGAGCGTTTCAGCGAGATTTCGACGTTGTGGAGCGGAACGGGTTCCTCTAAGACTTCGACGTGAGGCGTGGCACGACGCTGCGGACTGTAATTGACGATGTGGACAATCTGCCGTATGCCCGTCTCCGACGTTTGGCGGTTGACCGTGACTTCGGCGGTTGCGGGCGCACACGTTGTTAGGATTTTGTTGGGCAGGAGCAAGTCGAGACACTTGCCGAACAAATGCCGGAACGTCAGATTGCCGTGCTTCTGGTAGGACGAGAACAACGCCCCATAAAAATACAGCGCGTTGCCGTTCCGAGTCAAAGCCGGATATTCCGAAGCGTCAGACGTTGGCGGCGTGAAGCCATGCGAACAAAAATGCTCTCCAGTTCGGTTGAAATAGGTTTTGTAACCGCTCGCCAAAACTTGAGTATTCGCATTCGGTTTTGTCTTGACCGTCGCGCCAACATACAGCGAATACGGAAATTCGGGGCGCGTCAGCACGCCATATAAAGCCGGGTCATCTATCACGAAATAATCAGGAACCGATTCGGCACGCCCGACAACTGAAATTCCCAATTCCTCCGCGAGCAGGTGAGTATCGCCATCAAGCAATGCCTCATGCGACACGAACAGTTTGCCGCCGTTTTTGGCATATTCTTTCAAGCGCGAAACCACCGTCTCATTCGCATAGGCGCGATCCGGCAAGACCAGCAGTTCGTATTTGCTGAAATCGGGGCAAGTTTTGTCCGTGATTACATCGAACTGATGATGCAGTTCGAGGAGCATCTTGCACGCGCCTTCGAGATTGTCCGTTGCCGCAGAAACCATTCCTGCCGCCGAACTCGGCTGTGCATTGATCGATTGATGGTTAGCCTTGTCCGCGCCCGGATCAAGCACCAAAACCGCGATCTGTACTTCCGGCGTGACGTTTTGGCAATAGGGTTCCACCTTCTCCACATCGCGAAACGCTTCGCCAATGACCTCATAAACCGCTTTGTTCAGTCTGCCGCGTGGATGGAGTTGATCCCCTATCGAAACTGCGCCGCCCGTCGCCAGAATGCCGCCGCACTCGAACCGGAGCGCGTCCGGGTGCTTCAGTCCGCCCCAATCCGCCCAAGACCGATGGAATCGCCCTGTCATGCCGAGCATTGGGAGGTTATCGAACGTGCGCCCGTAGCGCGACCACATCGGATAAAACGCATAGCCCCAGCCGCCCGTCGGGAGCGATTCGATTTCGATTTGGGAATAATATTGCTGCTCGTCGGCGAAATGCAAGCCCCAACGCGAATTATAGTAAATGCCCGCATCTGGCAGTTTGTCGCGGATCAGCGAACTCGTCCGATCCATGAATCGCCGTGCCAGAATGTGGTTATGGTTGCGCCGATCCAGCGGGTTATGCGGATCAAGCCCCAATTTCCGCATACTTTTCAGAGCCGGAGGATTGACGCAGCCGTCAGCGTGATACATCAAAATATCGTAGAAAAAGCCGTCGCAGTCGTAATTCGCTATCAGCTCTTCGGTTTGGGCAATCAGTTCATCGGCGTACTCGGTTCCGACACAGAGCCAGGGCCAACCCGCCTCCAATGGTCCTGCCCCGACCTCTTTACCTGTAATATCAAGCTGCCGCCATTCGGGGTGACGCATTGCCGCGTCCACGTTCCACGCGACAGTGATATAGATGGGAGCGCGAATTCCCACACGATGACACGCCTCGATCTGCTCGCCCAAAAGATCGAACTTGAGCGCGGGATGGACAGTTCCCACCTTGCTCGGATAGTAGCACATCCCGTGATGGCAGGTCGCAAAGAGGGTAATCGAGTTGACCCGCGCCTCCTGCAAAGTCGCCACAAAATGATCGGCGTCCCAATCAACGCCGACATCGGGAACGTCGGGACTGGTATGAAAATCGAGATGCACCTGCCGCATCGGGAATTCTGGAAAATGCACGGTTTGCCTCCGCCTTTGGAAATTAGACGTGGACATATTCGGCACGGCAGACGCAATTTCCTACCTCAAAAAAACACAAAACCGCCAATTATAATTGATGATAAGCGACTCCCGTTATGAATCTTTTGCATTAGACCTCTTGCAAGAGTCGGGTACAAGAACGTACCCGACTGAAAAACAGGCGTCCTGCGGACGCACAAATTACAAGGCTTGCGCTCTCGCATAACGCGGATAGCGGGCAGAGACGTTCAAGGCAGACATAAATCTCCCAAGTGCTTCGTCCATAGGACGTCTGTACTTTAGGCGGGTACGTGATCTCTACCCGAATTATGCAAAAGTTCTATTACTTGAACCGCTTTCTGTCAGAGAGGCGATCTTCGTCCATTGCCTGTTTGAGATACTCAAAAGTCTCGCGCTGTTCTTCTTCGTCTCCAATCTCAAGGAGAGAGTCCAAAAGGCGCAGTGACCTTTGCCGCTTTTCCTCTTCAACGGATTCTACGGAGACTGTTTCGGAAACACGACGGGTGATGTAGTCAGATACAGAAGTTTTCTCGCGTTGTGCTTCTTGAATGATATAGGTTTCCACATTCGGTGGAAAGTCAAGAGTGACAGTCATAGTGGGTTCCTTTCTTGAAGCGAAATTTTCTGTCAAGAGCTTCTATCGTCGCGCATCGCAGGAATGTTGTCTATTTTGCCACGTTTCTGGCAGGGCAGAGGATGGGCAGGGTATCCTGTAGAGCGGCGACAACGAGGTTCGCCGCAGACGAAAGGGACTTATGCGCGTCCGAACCATTTTTGCGTTGTGGCTGCCGCTGGCGATCAGTTTCGAGTTGATGATGCTCGAAGGTCCTGCTGTTCAGGGGGCGATGGGGCGATTGCCACAGTCGCAATTGCATCTCGCTTCGTGGGGCTTGACGATGTCCATCGCCCTGATTCTCGAAAGCCCCGTGATCATGCTGCTTTCGACTTCGATTGCGTTGGTTTCGGACAAACAGGCGTATCGTGCCTTGCGCCGGTTCGTGCTGAATGTGCTGCTGGTCTGTACTGTGATCACGGCGTTGGTGATTTTCACGCCTTTGTTCGATTTTGTCGCGGGAACGCTCATGGGACAGCCCGCCGAGATCGTCCAAGCCTCGCGCCCCGCCATGCAGATCATGCTTCTCTGGACAGCGGCAATCGGCTGGCGGCGATTCTATCAGGGCATTTTGATTCGTTATAGCAGGACGCATTTTGTGACGTATGGCACTGCCATTCGCCTTTGCGCGACGGTGATTCCTGCGGTGTGGCTGGCACGAAGCGGAACCGTTCCGGGCGTGCAGGTCGGAGCCATCGCCTTGATGTGCGCGGTCATCACGGAAGCCATCGCCACGACAATTTTTACAACCCCAACGATCCGGCACGTCCTGCCCGACGCAGAACCTGACGCTGTTCCACTGACGCAGCACGCCATTCTGCAATTTCACGCGCCGCTTGCCGCAACAACTCTGCTGACTCTGCTGACCCTGCCCATCACTGCCGCCGCGCTCGCCAAACTGCCGCATCCTGAAATGACGCTCGCCGCGTGGCCTGTCGCCGCCATGATTCTGCTGATCATTCGGGGCTTTTGTTTCGCGATTCAAGAGATCAGCGTCGCTCAGGCACTCAAGCCCGAATCGCGCCGCGCCCTTCGCAAATTCACCTTTTGCGTTGGAACCGTCACAACACTATTCACCGTGTTTTTCGTCGCCACGCCCCTGCTTGATCTCTATACCGATACGGTTCTTGCCCTGCCCCCGCATCTCAAAGACTTTGTGCGAACCGGCGTCGGGATCGCTTTTCTCATTCCCCTGTTGACGGCACTCAGCTCATGGGTGCGCGGAATTTTGGTCGCCACAAAAAAGACCCAAACCGTTTATGTCGGAATGGGTCTCAATCTCGGCACGCATATCGCCCTGTTGATGATGGGCGTTGTGTTCCAAATGCCCGGCATGATGATCGCGGCGGTTTCGATGACTGTTGCCGCCCTTGTTGAGTACATCTATCTTGTCCGCAAAACCGCACATCGCTGACGGATCATACGCGGGCTTTCCAACCGTAGGGGACATATTTCCACTCGAACATATCTGCCCGCACATCGTAGACGCCGAAGCCTTCGGGATGAACGCCCAAACGGGGTCCTTTCCACCATTCGCCGCACACCGCGCCCGAAGTGATATAGTGCGTTCCAGTATAGGCGCAATCTTCGACGACGTGAGTATGCCCCTGCAAAACCGCCTTGACATTGTAATCCTTGAACAGATCGCGCACTGCCTTGCCATTGCCGACAATCAGTGAATTCGGCGTTGCGAATGTTGTTCCGAGCGTATACTGCGCGAAAAGGGTCATGATTGGCACATGACTGACCACGACCACAGGAGACTTTTTGCCGATGCGTTCCAGCCAATCCTTGAGCCATTGCATTTGGGCATCGTCTATTTCGGCAGCCCATCCCCCGCCTTGCTTTGGTTGAATACTGTCCAGCACGAAGAAGTACCACCCTCCCAACTCGATAGGGTAATAGGTCTCTTTCCGGTTAACTTTCTCGGCGAATAGTGCTTTGCCGTAACCCGCGTCGGTTTTCTGTGCCTCTTTATTGCCCCAACCATAAACGTCGTGGTTGCCAACAGCGTAGTAGACGGGCATTTCCAGCGGCTTCAACGCCTCGGACAGCAAGCGAAATTGCAGGTCTGCGCGTTCTTTGGTGACGTTGAGCGCGTCCATGATACTGTCACCGCCCAGAATGACAAACTTTGGGCGAGGCTTCAGTGACAGGACTTTTTTGACCGCGAGTGCCACACCATCCGCCGCCCCAAGTTCCGGCTGAATGTGCAAATCGGTCATGTGGACAAACCGAAAGCCTTTGCCCGCCGCCGAACTTTCAAACGGCATTGCCATCGCCGCGCCGCCCGCGATCATGCCGCCAATCAATCCTCTCCGTGTGATTTCCATAATTCCAGTTCTCCTTCTAACACTACAGTTGTAGAAACGG
>CAZPZP010000165.1:0-7459 GCA_964591025.1 uncultured Chthonomonadaceae bacterium | reverse complement strand
GGAACGAGACCTGCACGAGAAATTCATTTCGCTGTACTCTTGCAAGAGGTCTAATTACTCCGGTCTCGACTTCGAGGTAAACCGTGCCTTCCAAAATAGTCGGCGCGGTTTTTTGCGTCCGTATTTTGCCCGACTTTGTGCTATAATAGCGGGTTGCTTATATGTGTATTATGAGGAGAACGGAAAGTTATGGCTACCGCCACCAAAATTGCAACCCCAACACCCCAAACCGAAGAACACTGGGCAACCGCACTCGCCGGAAGCCTGATCGCCGATGCCCTGCTCGAAGCGGGCGAACCTATCAAAGCGTCTGAAGTCGTCAAATATGCCAAAGACTCGGCGATTGACCTCAAACTCGCCCGCGTCATCCTGACCACCAACCCCACGATGACCGTCGTCGAGGGCAATAAATGGACGCTCTGGACACGCTTCAACGATGATCGATATACCGTAGACCGCACGCTCAAAACCCTGCTGGAATCGATTGGCAAGCCGACCAGTTACAGCATTTTGGCGCAAGAGTTGAGTTATATTTATCATCGCCCCGCCGACGTTTACGAAGAGATGATCCTGCGGCTCACCAACAAAGCGACCCAATATATTGCCATTGGCAAAGAAGACGTTGCGCCGACAAGTTGGCTTTTGCTCCTTGATTATGAGGACGAAGACGAAATCCTGTTCGACAATTTCCTCAACGATGCCGATGTGTTTCCCTACGAAGCCGACGCCGTCAAAACCGGCTTGAGCGTTCATAACCCTGCCAGTATCACCGCGTTTCTGCAAGCAGTCAATGTGCCTGTCAAACAGAAAGCGATCCAGTTTTTGGCATGGCGTGCGCTGGAGAACAAGGACGAATACGACGGGCAAGCGTTCTATGAGGCGATTGCCACAACGCCCAACGTCTCCCTCTTGCCGGGCGGCTATGTCGTTGGCGAAGAGTACGCCAAAAGGTTGACCGCGCAGTTCCCCGTTCTTGCCGAGCAGGAAGTCAGCGAGAACGCCGAAGCCGAAGCGATGGAAGCGGCAAAACCGCTCATTATTGGCGACAACGAGCGCGAAGAACTCATCGAAATGGTCTTGGAGAACGAAAACTCACAGCGTTCTGGTGATTTGCTGGAGAACGTATTCGATGTCACGCCGTCGTACCGCACCTACGCCGAAGACCTGCAAACCGTGACCGATGCCCTCAAAAACGACTCGCGGGTGATTTGGGTCGGGTCGGATCGCTATCGTCCGGCAGGAACCATTCCGCCGTATGTGTTCACCGTGCCGTCACTGCTCGAAATTCCGAAACTCAGTTTCACCGACGAAGAGGGCAATCAACTCGATCAACTCCTCGAAGATGAAGGCTTGGACGGCGGACTCGACAAAGAGATTCGCAATCCGCTGGCACAGGACGTATACGACGAAGAGCCGCAGCAACTGCCCGACTTCACGCCGCCTTCCAATGCCCGCGCTGTCATCAAATATCATCACAAGATGATCGGAACCCTGCCGTTGTGCCAGTTCCCGCCGGGATTCTTCCCGCAGGAACCCACCATTCTCGAAGTCGAACTGCTTCTGCCGAATGGACAGAAGATCACGGTTTGGGCGAACAACGAGACAAACCTGCTTTACGGCTTGTACGACTGGTTCGAGACGATTCCCATTGACTCCGGCGCGACCTTTACGATGGAACGCCAAGTAGCGGATCGCTACGCCGTCACCTATAACGACGAAACCGAGCCGACCATGTTCATCAGCCGCAACCGCTTGAACGAACTCCAAGTGATGCAGGAGCGTGCCGAGCGCGAAAACATCTCGACGTTCGACCTCATGTGCGAGATTATGGAACACGCCCGCAAGGGAATGGAGTTCTTGACTCTGCACACCGAGTTGAACATCATTCGCCGTATGACGCGCCGCCTTGTCGCCTCGAATCTTTCCGCGTATCACTGCTTCACACAGCGCGGCGGGGCATGGGTCTACGACACCAAGAAACTGACCCAAGGCTTCGACAAGAGCAAGCGCAAGCACCTCGTTAAGTAGAAGAGGAGAAAGGGAGAAGGGGAGAAAGGGAGAAAAACAAACGAACCGCAGGGGATACGGGGAACACAGGGACAATTCAAGAATTCCAATTCAGGATTTTTGCATTGTTTCCCGTGTGGATTTCGTGTTCTTTCGTGGATCACTGTATTGGGTTTTGTCTCCCCCTTTCCCTTTCTCCCTTTCTCCCCCTCTGGGAGTCTCCTATGTCCGTGCGTGTCCGATATGCGCCGTCGCCGACAGGTTCGCCCCATGTGGGGAACTTGCGGACGGCGATTTATAATGCGTTGTTTGCCCGCAAAATGGGCGGTCAGTTTATTGTCCGATTGGAAGATACGGACAGAACGCCCGAACGCTACAAGCCCGAAGCCATCGGCGAGATCGAAGAGAGTCTGCGCTTTCTCGATATTCTGCCGGATGAGTGGTGGGTCACGGGCGGACGTGCTGCGCCGTATGTGCAGAGCGAACGGCTGGAACTCTATCAGAAATATGCGGATCAGATGATCGCTGAGGGCAAGGCGTATTTCTGCTATACCACCAAAGAAGAGTTGGAAGAGATGCGGGCAAAGCAGCAGGCGATGGGCTTGCCGACAGGCTATGATCGCCGCCACCGCTACCTAACCGATACAGACCGTGAACGTCTGGAAGCGGAAGGGCGGGCGCGTGTGGTGCGCCTTGCTATGCCGCTCGACGGTCAAACCGTCGTCAAAGATGCGGTGCGCGGGGACATCGTGTTCGAGAACCGGACGCAGGACGATCAGGTTCTGCTCAAATCCGACGGCTTCCCCACTTATTTCTTGGCGTGCGCCGTTGACGATCACCTCATGGAGATCACCCATATTATTCGTGGAGACGACTGGCTTTCGTCCGCCCCAAAATTGGTCGCTATCTATACCGCATTGGGCTGGGAACCGCCGATCTTCGCACACGTCCCCTTGATCATCGGGCAGGACAAAAAGAAACTCAGCAAGCGGCATGGTTCGACAGAGTTCATGGAGTTTGTGCGGCAAGGCTATCTGCCGGAAACGCTGGTCAATTTCTTGTTGCTTTTAGGTTGGTCGGCGGGCGAAGAGAACCGCGAACTGTTCACCCGTGAAGAGATTTTAGATCGTTTCGGCTTGGAGGGCTTGACTGAGCATCCTGCGGTTTTCGATTACGACAAACTCAAATGGATGAACGGTCACTATATCCGCCAAATGGACAATGCCCGCCTGATAAAACTCTGTCTGCCCTATCTCATCGCCGCCGGACTTGTGAGTGATCCGCCGACTGCCGAACAAAGGGACACGCTGGAGCGGGTTCTGCCTCTCGAAAAAGAGCGGTTGAAACTGCTGTCGGAAGTGACGGATTTGGTCGGGTTTTTCTTCATCGAATTGGATTATCCGAGCGGCTACGACGAAAAAGCGACTGGCAAGTGGCTCAAGGGCGAGTATGTCAAAACCTTGCTTGCCAGAGAGATCGCGGCGTTCGAGGCATTGCCGGAATGGACTGCCGAAGCACTGGATACAACGGTTCACGCAATTGCCGCTGAGATGGAATTGTCGCTTGGGCAAGCGGTTCATCCGACTCGCGTTGCCGCGACGGGGCGCACCGTCGGACCCGGATTGTTCGAAACTCTGTGGGCGTTGGGGCGCGAAACCGTCCTGACCCGTCTCAAAACCGTGCTGGAACGGATATAGAACCACGGGGACACGGAGAACAGCGAGGAGGAGACAAAGATGAGTAGCAAACTTATTGGCAAAGGCGTCTATACATTGCCGCACGCCGCCGTTCTCCTCCAATCCGATACTCGAACCGTGCGCCGTTGGGTAGAGGGAGCGCGGAACTCGCAAAACGCACAGAGCGATCCCAAGAGCGGCTTAATCTGTCGGGAATTAGAGCCTCTTGACGGCGTTACAGTGGTCACATTTCAAGAACTCATTGAATTGAAATTGATCAAGCGACTGCGCGAAGAGAATATCTCTATGCCGACCATTCGTGTCGCATTGGACAATGCCCGCAGGTATTTCCACACCGATCACCCGTTTGCCCTCAAACGCATTTTGCATGATGGACGCTCTATTTTCGCGGAAATCTCTCCTCGTGATGTGACAGGAATCACGGTTGAGCGCGTTTCGTTAGAACTCAAAGCCGGTCAACTCTTCATGATGGAGATGGCAGAGGGTTATCTGACGAATGTAGAATATATTGACGAGGTGGCGGCGCGATGGTATCCTCTTGGGCGCGAACGTCTTGTCGTGATCGATCCTGAGCGCAATTCCGGTAACCCGATAGACCCACAAACCGGCGTCTCATCTTATGCTCTGCTGAAAATGGTGGAAGCGGGCGAGAATGTCCGTACAACGGCGAAGTGGTTTGAGACTTCTCAGCAAGCGGTCAAAGATGCGGTCTCGCTTCGTGATTTCTTGAAGAAAGCGGCATGACTTTCTGCTTCGACAACAATCTTTCTCCGCATTTGGCGGCATTTCTCGCGAATTTAGGCTATGAAGTCAAGCACTTACGCGAACTTTACCCGCCGCCTTTCAATGTTAAAGATGTGGAGTGGATACCCGAAATTGCTGCCAGAGGCTGGGTGATTTTGACTCAAGATATTGCCATTACCCGCAACGCCGAAGAGAAAAAAGCCCTGATTGAGAGCGGCGCGACGGTGCTGTTTATCGAGCGATTCTATAACAACCGCACGGCATTACAGCAAGCGGCTTGGCTCCTCAGTCATTGGAAAGAGATTATAGAGCAAGCCGAACTGCTCACTGAAGGTTCGCTTCGTAAGATCAAGGAAAATGGAATGCTGACGCATCGGTTATAAAGAAAATCCCGCACGAAAACAAAAATCGAAGAGGAATTCCCGCCCGTTGCCGAGAATTGACTCGGTGAAATTGCGCGTCCGAAGGACGCTTGGCGGAACGCCACTTCAGGCGGGGGTTTTTCAACCCCCGCTGTGTTTGGAGAATTTATGGAGATTGTTGACGTAAATACGCAGTTCGGTCCGTTGCCGATGGCGAGTTCCGATCTGGCAGTGGACGATTTGCTCGGCTTGATGCAGAAATATCAGGTGCAGGCTGCCTACACGCTGTCCACTCTGGGACTTCTGCTTGATCCAACAGCAGGCAACAGCGCGACCAAAGCCGCGTGCGGTGAACACCCCAAACTGCTTCCAATAGCAACCCTAAACCCACTGATGTACTTCGGCGACAATTCGGTGGTTTTGGGGCTTGTCGGGCAGTATCGTATGGTACGGTTCGCGCCGGAAATACAGGGCTATCCACTCGACTTCGCGCCGCTTGGCGAACTGGTGACTGCCGCTGCCGCGTCCCTGCCTGTAATGATTGATGTGCAGAAGCCGGGCGATATTACTGCGCTGGAGCGTTTGATCGGCGACGTGCCGAAGCCAATCATTTTGGAGGGCGTTCATGCGACGCTGCTTGCCGAAACCGTCTCCGCACTCAAACGCCACCCGCAATGGTATGTCGAAACCTCGGCATTGCTGATTCCGGGAGCAATCAAGATGCTCGCAGAAACCATCGGCGCGGAACGAATTTTGCTTGGAACCAACGCCCCGCTTCAACCGCTCGCCGGAGCCATTCAGACGGTGCGCCTCTCCGGTGTCACGGAACAGGCACTCACACAGATTTTGGGCGCGAACGCCCGCCGAATTTTAGGATAACAGCCCATGCCCGTATTTGACAGTTTTGCCGAATTGGAGGGCTATGTCCTTCCGGGAGTCAACCAGAACCATCAGCAGGTGATGGCGATGATGCAGCAGCGCGGCATTGATCGCACGCTGCTTGTTGCCGCTCGCGCCGCACGAGTCGATCCCATTTCCGGCAATCGCATTCTCAAGGCGATGCTGGATCAGGGACAGGGCTTGTACGGCTGTCTTGTCGCGCACACCAATCGGGTCGAGCCGTCGGTGCAAGCGATCAAAGACCTGCTGGGCGGCAAAAAGTTTCTCGGCGTGATGATGGTCGGCACAAACCCTGAAATGCCGCTCCACTCGTTGATTGCCGATGAGATTCTGACCGCGTGCCGTCGCTATCAGAAGCCGATTTTCATTCTGACACCAAACGCCGCGTGTGTGGACATGGCTCTGCATCTCACTAAAACCTATACCATGCACAAGTTTGTCTTTGTCGGCATGGGCGGAAGCGATTGGAGGACAGCGATTGCGGCGGCACATCAATCCGTCAATATTTACCTCGAAACGTCGGGAGCGTTGGATCGCGCCAAACTTTCGGCGGCAGTGGACGCTATTGGTTCACATCGCATTTTGTTTGGAAGCGGTTCGCCCCAACGCGACCCGATTGCTGCCCTCGGACTTCTGGAAGACTCGCCCCTCTCCGCAACGGACAAACGGCGCATCGTCCACGAGAACGCCTACAAACTCTTCGCCCTCGATCAGGTTGAAGCATAAATAGTGTGTTAGATCATTGGGCGATTGGGTCGTTGGGACACTGCCCCGCAGTTTTTAGAAGGAACCGCCGTCACGACATTTCGGACGGCGGTTTTCCTTTTGTTTCACTTGACCAATCGAGAGCGAACATGATACTATAAACCGAGAAAAAGGAGCGCGTCATGGTTATCAATTTAGAGATTCCACAGGAAGTCGAAGAGCATATCCAAACGATTTGGGGAGCCAACTTCTCACGCGAGATGCTGGAAGCCGTCACAGTCAAGGCATATCAGGAACGCAAAATTGGGACAGGATTGGTACGTCGAATTTTGGGCTTCGAGGATCGTTGGGAGACCATCGAATTCTTGAGCAAACTGGGTGTTTACCCGAATTACGATGCAGAGGATTTGGTAAAAGACAGAGCGAATCTGGAAAAAATGTTAGGAAAGCCGCCGAAATGATTGTCATTTCTGATACCAGCCCAATCAACTATCTTGTTATACTCGGTTACGTGGACTTTTTGCCTCACCTTTTTGATACAGTGATCATTCCGACAGAAGTTCACCGTGAACTTACGGCTGACAGAACCCCACAGGTTGTTCGGGACTGGATACAGAACAGACCGGACTGGCTTGAAATCCGTAGCGGCAATCTTCTCTTTATTGATGAATATCTCGATCCGGGTGAGTGTTCTGCCATTGGTCTTGCTCTCGAAATTCAGTTTGCTGGTCTCTTGATTGATGACTTGTCTGCAAGAATTGCCGCAGAAAATCAGGGGCTAAATGTTACTGGAACTGTTGGCGTACTGGAACGCGCCCATCAGCAGGGATGGCTTGACCTGACGACTGCCCTTTCTGAACTCAAGGCGACTAACTTTCGCATCAGCGACGCCCTCATCAAACTCGTCATTGACCGCAACGCCTGAGCCTTCTCGCTATTTCGCCTCCTCGTTTCTTCCGAACTGAATTGCCAAACGACCCAATGACCCACTATATGAAAATCTTGTAGGTCTGCAAGCCGTTGAGCGGACCATACAACGCCCAC
>CAZPZP010000164.1:0-7489 GCA_964591025.1 uncultured Chthonomonadaceae bacterium | reverse complement strand
GAGATAGGATGGGCTGAGAATCCGATGGAAACAAATAGGGACTATTCTCCGAGCAGATTTGACACTGAGAGTTGTAGTAGTTGATAAGTGCGTCACGAAGTTTTTGGCTCCGTTGTATTCGTTGCACTGTACCTGCTTTTCGCTTAGGGTTAGATGTGGCGTCATCAATTGTCTTTAAACTTAGCCAATCAGCAGGAGAAGTGATCGCCGGTGTCTGTTGCAAAGAATACACCCCGCTCCGGGATCTGATAATTATGCCATTTGCAACCATTCTTTGCCATCTAAGCATCAAAGATGCACGATATGAAGGAATGGACGGGTTCCAGTCAATATCAGGCATTCGACCATACTCAGTTATGTACTCTGTTTTTTCGATCCACTGGTACATTTCTTCTGTTGTGATAGTTCTCGTGATATGCCCAGCGGAAATCGCCTGCATCGCTTCAAGAACAATTTCTTCCCATGTAATTCCATCGATTTTCTTTTTTGGTCGTATGTTCATAATTCATTTCAAGATGATGCTTTGGAATAGATCAATAATACACGATTTGGTAGGTAAAACGGCAATGAATGCTTGCTGAATGTTGTGGACATTCTGTTTAGCCAGCGATATTCCCCATTTGACGAAATATGAGATTGGTCAGCAACTTGGCTTTGTCGGTGAGGCAGGTTTCACATCGCTTCCGCAAAATCTCCTTGTGCGCGAACTGAGTTTACCTGCCAATCGCCATTTGCGAAACAAGATGTTATCTGATTGGGATGGGACTTCAGATAAATATGCTCGCATGATTGCCAGTTGGCTGGCTCAAATTGGCTGGGTAAGAAAAGAGCCGAAAGAAGTGACGGCAATAGTTGCAGGGCAAACGTATTCCTATATTATCCCGCAAGCATATACACTCACTGACAAAGGGCGAGAAGCGTATCGCCGGGCTATTGGTGCTTCACGATATCCACGCACTAAGAAAAATGTTTATTTTGAGATGCTTGCGACGAAAGATGGATCGCGGAAACATTTGCGGATGCGCCGCGCCCTCATGATTAAAGCACTTGAAGGACGGGGTTATCGTAGTGTTGCCCAGATACAAAGTGCTTTAAGTGAAAAAGGTCTGAACATTGACTCAGTAACAATCACCGATGATCTCATTGGACTGGCGAACATTGGATTGGATATTCAACAGGACAGTACGGGCAAATATCGTCTTTACGATACAGTTGATCACCTGACAATACCGGCATTTTCCATTCCAGACACAAAGCCAAGCGACGTTCAAGACCTGAAAGATGCAATTCGTCTGCGTCTGCATCATGTTCCTCATCAAGCTCTCATCTTGATAGACTTGAGTTTCGATCAGAGGCAAAACCGCCAATTCGAATTAGAGACTATACAACTCCTATTGCAATGTGGCTTCTTTGTCGCGCCTTTGATTGGTGGCGCAAATCGTCCTGATGGCGTCGTCTATACAGGGGACAGCCAAAACGATTATGGTATTATCGTAGACTCGAAAGCCTACTCACAGGGGTTTAATTGCAGTGCAGATCAACGCCGCGAGATGCAAACTTATGTGCAGGAGAATATCAAACGCCCTTTGCCACACCCTACCTCATGGTGGACAGACTTCCCTGTAACGCTTCAGCCGCCGGATCAGTTTCGTTTTCTCTTCGTGACAAGCCGCTTGATTGGAGATTTCAAGAGCCAGTTTATGCGCCTAAGCCAGATAACGGATGACACATTGGGAGCCGGCATTACTGCGGCTAACCTTTTGCTCTTTGCCGAAGCGATACAGGCAAAGACACTGAATTTGAATGACGGATATATGCTGTTCAGCATATTGGACGAAGTAAAATTTTAAGATGAAGGAATTCTTAAATGTGATGCCGCCTCAGTGAAGGTGTCGGGAACCTTGCAACCGGAGCAAGTCGGGCTGTACCAAGTCGAGGGCAAAGAATTCAAGACGACGTTTGCCGCCAACCTCAGCAATGCGGGCGAGTCGGACTTGACGCCGCGCCCGAATCTGCTCCTCTCCGACAATCCCAACGAACGCCCCGGCAAGCGTGTCGCCGACAATCGCGATCTGCTGCCTTATATCGTTCTGGTTGCTCTTGGAATTCTGGCATTGGAGTGGTGGGCGTTTCATCGCCGCGTCTATTTGAGTTGAAACCCTTGCCTGAATAGTTGCCATTTCGCTGAGATTTGTTGCACGTTTCGCCGCCTCATGCAACAAAATCCTTTCCTCATACGTCATTCCCGATACGTCATTCCCGATGGAATTTGATCTGAGGAAGGAACCGATACGATGAAATATACGATTTCGGCAAGCGTCGCTTGCCTCGCCGCATTGGGTTTGGTCGCGTGCGCTCAACAGACTCAACTGACAGGTAATACTCCCAAACGAGAGACCTCTAAAGTTTTGACAGGCAAAAACGCGCTCGATGGTTGGCAGACCGACGCTCCGGGCATTCGCCGCAAAATCACAGTTGCCGATTTGCCCCAGCCCTATGCAACACCCCATGTGGACAATGGACCGAAACTTGTAGCGCGTCCGCAGGGAGCAATGCCTCAAGTCCCTGACGGTTTCGAGGTCAATGAGATGGCGACGGGATTGGAGAATCCCCGCGTTGTTGTTGCCGCACCGAACGGCGATTTGTTTATCGCAGAGAGCAACTCCAACAAAATCACCGTGTTGCGCGATGCGGACGGCGACGGCAAAGCCGAAATGAAAAGTCTCTTCGCCGATAAACTCACCAAACCGTTCGGAATTGCGTTTTACCCACGCGGCGATACTCCCCAATATGTCTATATCGGCAATACCGACTCCGTTGTGCGCTTCCCGTATCAGAACGGCGATGTCAAAGCGACAAGTGGACCTGAGATGATCGTTCCCGATATTCCCGGCGGCGGGCGACTGCGGGGCGGGGGACACTGGACTCGCGATATTGCGTTCTCCAAAGACAACAAGCGAATGTTCGTTTCCGTGGGTTCACTCACCAATGTTTACGAAAATCCCAACGCACAAGAAGACCGCCGCGCCGCCATCTTGAGTTATGACCCCGATGGCAAAAACTACAAAATGTATGCGTCAGGAATTCGCAATGCAGTCGGGATTGCCACGCATCCCCAAACCGGCATTCTCTGGTGTTCGGTCAATGAGCGCGATGGGTTGGGCAACGAGCTGGTTCCCGACTATATTACGCAGGTCAAACCCGACGGCTTCTATGGCTGGCCTTGGTATTATATTGGCGGCAATCAAGACCCGCGCCATGCGGGAGCGCGTCCCGAACTCAAAGACAAAGTGATCGTTCCCGACGTACTGCTCGATTCGCATTCTGCATCGCTCGCCATGACGTTCTATATGGGCGAGACTTTTCCCAAGGAGTATCGCCTCAATGCGTTTGCAGGACAACACGGCTCGTGGAATTCCTCGAACCGAACGGGCTACAAAGTGATTCGCGTTCCTGTCAAACGCGGCAAGCCGACGGGCGAATACGAGGACTTCATGACGGGGTTCGTCGTGTCGGACGGCGCAGTTTGGGGGCGTCCTGTCGGCGTCGCCACAGGGAGAGACGGCTCGCTGATTGTTACCGATGACGGCTCGAACACGGTTTGGCGCGTCGTGTACACGGGCAAAAAGCGAGTCGCCCAAAATCAAAAATAAGAGCAGATTATTCCCCTTCGCTCGGTTTGAGAGAAGGGGAATTAAATTTGCTCCTCCGTGTGACAAAAAGTGTGTGATCCACCCAAATGTAACTTTTTTTGCCCTTCGCCCTAACCCTTCCCCCAAACCTTTCCGATAATCCCGAAATAGAGTAGTCATTATTTTGTCTGTTTTTGCCGCTGGAGACACAGGGCATTATGGGGTTGCATCAATGTTTAGAGTTGGCGATAAAGTCGAAATTACCGTTCTTCCAGACAATTTGAGCTTTACGAGCAAGATTCAGTTCGCCGACAAGGAGCATCTGTTGATGACCTGTGCGCCTGAGAAAACAGACTGTCTACGAGCAGGAGCCAATATCCATTTGATTCAGGTGACGGACGGCAATTTCTATCAGATTCAGAGTTTTATTGTGCGGTGCGATGGGCGCAACTTCGTGGTTCCGCTGATGCTGCCGCAGTTGATTCAACGCCGTCGCACTCCCCGCCTTCATTGCAATCTGCCCGCACATATCCAGATTGTGGGAGCCAAAAGCGAGGGCGACCCGGACGGCGAACCGGTGATACTCACCGACATCAGTCTCGGCGGCACACGCGCTTATTTCGAGAAGGTGACGATTCCCAACTCCGTTGTGATCGTGAGTGTCGAATTATCAGAGGATGAGTGCATCGAAGCCGAAGCGCAAGTCTTGCGGTGTGTTCAGGTTCCAGGTGTCAAATATACCGATGGGCGCGAACTGCCCTATCAAGCCGCTCTGCGCTTTACCCACGTTTCACGACTGCATCAGGTCATGCTGCAACGCTACCTTTTGCGCCTTACCCACGCTTCACAACTGCATCAGGTCATGCTGCAACGCTACCTTTTGCACTTTATTCCCAAATCATAGGATTCTCAAACTGCGGCTGGGAGGAACGACGATGCTGATGCTGGCGGAGACATTGCCGATAGACATCGAAATTTTGGATGCGAGCGACAACGCGCTTCAGGTGATTCCAGCGGAATTGCGCCACCTCGATGGTGAGGGCGCGGTTCTCGTTGTGCCGGAAAACAGGGCGAAGCGTCTGCACTGGGGGGCGCGTGTGCGATTCGAGATCGGCGACAACTCGACGGTGTATGAGATTGTGGGAACGGTTGTGGCGCAGGAACCGCAAGAGGACACCGGCGAGGTCGAAATTCTGATTCGCCTTTGGGAGTGCCGCACGGTCTCGCAGATGCGAAGCACCCCCCGCCGCCGTTCGCGCTTCTCGGTTTCGGTCTGTCGTGTCGGAAGTGTGCTGTCGGTTTCGGGGCAGTGTTTGAACATCGGCGGCGGCGGAATGCGCCTGCGCGTGCCGACCTTCGACCCGCTGCCGGAGCGTCTCACATTGCAGTTCGGGCTGCCGCCGGAAAGAAGCGACGTTTTGGAGCTGCAAGGGCGCATTATTCGCGCCGTTCCCTGCGAACGCGGCAAGGGGCAGATGGAAGTCGCCCTGTGCTTCGAGCGTCTGACGGTGTCGCAGGGCATGGCAATCGCTCAATTTCTTTCGGTCTAACGCGCTCTCTATTTTGGGGGAATTTTCTAAACTTTGGTATCTCGAACAGGTCGATTCGCATTGGGCTATGGCACAAACTCAGTGAGACCCACTGACTACGTGAAATGAGGAAGTGATCGTCATGGTCTTCTTATCGTCAGCACCCGCTGTACCGCATTCTCGCCCGAATGACGGCACGGATTGGATTATAGGGAGGATGTCCCGATGCTTTTCACTGTGAATTTGCCCTTGCTTGCCGGTGGCATCGCGCTTGCCGGAACCGCCGCCTCTGCGCTTTATCGCACGCAATTCGCTCGCGCCCAAAAAGAGAACGCGAATCGTCTCGTCGCCGAACGCGCCGCCGGACACCATCTTTGTTTTTCCACCATCGAAGCCCTCGCCTATGCCATCGAAGCCAGTGACCGCTTCAGTCAGGGGCATCTGGATCGGGTTCAGCGAGTTGTCGCGGCGTTGACCCGTGTTTTCGATTTACCCGAAGCCGAAGCGATGTCGCTCCGCGCCGCCGCGTTGCTGCATCATGTCGGGCGTCTCGGCGTGCCGGAACACATACTGCACAAGCCGGACAGCCTAACGCCGGAGGAGATTGAGCGGCTGCGCGTCCATCCCGTGCTGGGAGCGCGGATATTGGCGTCGGTTCCGTTTCCGTGGGAAGTTGTGCCGATTGTGCGCCATCATGCGGAGCATTGGGACGGCGGCGGCTATCCCGACGGCTTGAGCGGCAGTGCCATTCCGTTCACATCACGTATTTTGGCGGTTGCCAATGCCTACAGTGCCTTGCTCAGTCCGCGCTCGTATCGCCCCGCGTTTACGCCGATGGAGGCTCTTGCTGAGATTGAAGCACGTTCTGGGACGCAGTTTGATCCGGCGGTTGTCGCCGCGTTTCGTAACGTCGCTGCTCAACTCCGCGCCGAAGAGGAACAGACTCCGTTCGCACAACGCCTGACTTTGACGCCCGATTCCCGCGCTGCCCTCGATGACATTGCCGCTGCACAGCACGAGACCCAAAGCCTGTATCAATTCTCGCAGTCGGTCAACGGTTCGCTGCATCTCGAAGCGGTCTGTGAAAATCTTATGGCGTGTATCCGCGAGGTGGTTCCGTGTTCGACGTGCGCGATTTTTGTCCCTGAAGAGGATGGGGAATTTTTGCGGGTGTGTGCCGCTCAAGGCATCAATGACCGCCATCTGCTCGGCAGCTCGACACGTATCGGAACCTATCTGACGGGACGTGCCTATAGCCGCAACGAAACGGCAACGGCGACCTATTTAGATGACGATATTCTGCTGCGCCATGTGTCGGACGTGTGGACGCCACTGCGCTCAACGCTCATTATTCCGCTGAGTGCGGAGGGCGGCTGTGTGGGTACGCTCAATCTCTACGATGTCGCGCCGGACGCTTTCCCTGCACAGACACACCGGATTTTGCGCCTTCTCGCCACTCAAGCCGCGCACGCTATTGACAACGCCAGACGGTTTGCGGCGGCACAGGAAACCGCCAATACCGACCCGATGACGGGGCTGAGAAACGCCCGCTACTTGAATGAATATCTCGAAAGGGAACTCAATCGCGCTCGCCGTGAGGAACTTTCGCTTGCGGTCTTGAACATTGATTTGGACAACTTCAAGCCGGTCAACGATGGATTCGGGCATGGGCGAGGCGACCAGATTCTGCGCGAAGTCGGGGCGATTTTGCAGGCGCACGTTCGCAATTATGACCTTGCGGCGCGATATGCCGGTGATGAGTTCGTCGTTGTGCTGTCCCATGCGGATCGGGAAGGCGCGGAGATCGTCCTACAGAAATTGAAAGAGGCAGTGGAACGTCACGGGCAGCGGCTCATTGCCCGCGAACCGAATTTTCCGGCGATCAGTATCAGCGTCGGTGTCGCGGTCTTTCCCGAAGATGGAATTGATCGGGAGTCGCTGCTCTGCCGCTCCGACGCCGCTATGTATCTCGACAAACGCCAGAACAAAGCCTTGTCCAGTCGAATGCGCGAGGTTCAAGCAGCCTAACCGCGCAGAATTTCAAGAAACGCATCAGGGCAAAGATACGTCTGATAAGCGATGTGATCAGGGCAAGCGCATCTAAATTTTTTGACTTTTGCATCTCATCATTCAATTCGACAGCCGAAAAATCTCTGACGATTGGGAGGGTCATCCACCCATTTCGGAAGACTTTTTTGAGATAGAGAGGGGTATTCGTCTCATCGTTGAGATTTGTTGGTAATCGTTGAATAGACCTCTTGCAAGAGTACAGTGGAATAAATTGTTGCTGTCCAAATCTCGTTGCTGTGATGAGATCGGGGGTTGAAA
>CAZPZP010000163.1:0-7498 GCA_964591025.1 uncultured Chthonomonadaceae bacterium | reverse complement strand
GAGAAATTCATTTCGCTGGACTTTTGCAAGAGGTCTATTGGTGTTTCAATGCGGCTTCGAGTGCGGCTTTGGCGTCTCGTTCGGAGAGATGCCTCGCCCCCGCCACATAAAACGACGCCCGTGCCTCCTTGCGCCATGTCGAAATACGCGCACTGTGAATGTCGCAGCCGATACGCGAAAGAGCCGTCGCGCCGCGATAGAGAACGCCCTGAACGTCCGGCGAATGCAGTACGACGACGCTCAAGGTCTCCGCCAGATCGTTTCGAATCGATTCGATATGAATGGCGGGACTCTCTGCTTCATCGGGCGCGGGCTTTGCTTTGCCGAATCCGGGCTTGCGCTGCTTGGCGATCAACTCCTGCACAGTCGTTTGATTATCTAATACTGCCAAAAGGTTCACGGAGGTTTCCTTCCGCTTGCCGGGCGTCAAAATTCTGCCGCGAAAATCCACCCAAAGCGTATCGAGGGCGATCCTGTCCGTGCTGATTCGGGTCATCACTTGTGCGGCGTGAACATTGAGATCGGACGCATACAATGCCCCCGCGATTTTCCCAAGCAGACCGGGTTCGGGATCGTCGAGCGTGCAGATTGTGATTTCGGTGTAACTGCCGTCGCGCTCATCGTGAAAATCAATGACGATTTCGCCGTTCCGCACACGCCGCACGAACTCGATATGCAGAGCCATCTGCGCCAGCGATTGGTTCAAAAGCGACAGCGGCGGCATAGATTGGATATGCTCGGCGACTTCCGCTTCCGGCAGATTTTTGAGGGTCAGGTCTTTTTGCAAGCGGCGACGGGCGCGGGCAACTCGCTCAGGATCAATACCAACCGTGTCCTCGTCACTGAGAACTGCCGCACTGCGCCGCCACAAATCACGCAGAAATCTTCCCTTGACCGGAGTCCAAACCCCTGCGCCAACGGCACAAGTATCTGCATACGTCAGCAGATACAGCATATTGAGCCTGTCCGCGTCGCCGACTGCCCCAGTAAAATCGCGAATCGTTTCGTCGAGATTGATATCATGAAGGCGGGACGTTTCCGACATCAGCAAGTGCTGACGCACCAAAAAGGCGACATTCTCTGTGGCGTCATGCTCCCAACCGAGACGGCGGCAGACAGCGCGGACAATCCCCACGCCTGTCTCCGGATGAGGCATATCGGGAACGGTCTTGCCGCTGTCGTGCAGCAGTGCCGCGAGGATCAACTGTTCGGGGTGGGGCAGTTCATACAGCAAGCGGCGCATCTCCCGGTAATCTTCGCCCTCGTCCAGCGTGCCGACTTGCTCCAATTGGCGCACAACAAACAGAGTATGCTGTCCGACGGTGTAATCATGAGAAGGATCATAAGGGATTAGGTTCATGATTTTGCCGACTTCCGGCAGGAACCAGCCCAGAATTCCCAAGTCTGCCATGTGCTGCAAAGTCGAGTAGATTTTGCCGAGCGGAGAGATCAGGCGCGTGAAAATTTGCGGGGCGTCGGACGACGGGCTAAGGGGTGGGTGTAGGGCGGTCAGGGCTACTGCCTCCGCTTCCAGTTTGGGATGCCAAGCGAGGTCGTATTTTTGAGACAGTTCGCTTGCCCACAGCATCCACACGGGATCGTCGCTTGCCAGTGCGTCGTTTGCCCGCACAATCGTTTTGCGCTTGCAGTCCAGCCCGATGCCCAAAATCAGGCGTGAATTTGCCACTTGATTCATGATGCGCCGACACAATTGATGAACCGTCGCCAAATGCGGAAACAGTTCGCCCATGAATCGCTCGACGGGCGGCACGGTGGAACCCTCATGAGATTGGGGCGGAAGCGTGTAGCCCAAAATCCCGGCGACATCTTCCTGCCGCGTCACCACCAACTGATCGCGTTCCTCGCCAACGAGGGCATGCAGGGCGTTGCGGGTATGCAGCAGGAAATTCTTGGCGCGGGCGAGTTTGGAGGCTTCTTCGGGCGTGAGGTACTCCTCGCGTACCAGCACATTGAACGCCCGATCCCCGCGCACTCGCGCCGCCGCGATCATCTCCTTTGCCTGAACCATCCAGACCGCACACTGAATATCGCGCAATCCACCAATTCCTTCTTTGAGATGCGGCTCGATACTGCGTGGCGAACTGCCCCATTTCGCGGCGATGCGTTCGCGTTCCTTTTGCTTGTCGAAAATAAACTCTGCCGGATTGAATGCCGTCCAGAATTCATGCTCCATTTGCAGAAAGAGGCGTTCGCTTCCGGCGATCAGGCGGGCGTCGAGCAAGCCGCACATGGTTTGATGATCCAGTGTGCCAAAATCGCCCATGAGCCGATACGCATAGCCGACTTGAAGGCGGCAGCGATCCATGCACACCTCGACGAGTATGCGAAACATCTCCCGAACCACTTTATCCGTGAGGGCATCGTTCTCGCGTGCGGGCAGAAACGTGATATCAATGTCGGAATAGGGGCAGAGTTCGCGCCGTCCATAGCCGCCTGTCGCCACAATCGCCAAACTGACACGGACGGGAGTTGTCTCCATTCGGTAGCACGCAAGCGAGTAGATGCGTGACAGCACCGCGTCCATGAGATCGCTGAGTTCATGGGTAAAAAACGAGGCGTAACTTTCGCGGTCCGTGAGGGGATTTTCGCGGATATGAGCGATAAGGCGCGTGCGTTCGGCGAGCAGAAACGTCGCCAACTCTGTGTTGGTGCTGTAGTTGACACTGACTTCGGCGTAAGGGTTGCGTTGCCGCTCGATATTCCAGCCGGGAATGGTCGCTTCCAAATCCGTGATTTTTCCTCTCGAAAGAAATCTGTGCCGTTCGGCACAGTTCCTGCTATCATGATCTTCTGTGTGAAATCGGCAGGGTATACTACCCTCGCTTCAACGAAATCTTTTTATGGCAGGAAGTTTTGCCCTGATGTCCACAACCGCGAATACTGATCCCAATCCACCGCGCACCGGCACGGCGAAATATGCCTCTCAGACGCTCGGCAATCGAATGCTGCTTGTGGTGCTGGCGATGGTCGTTCTGGTTCCGATTTTCGCCGTGCCAACCAATGTCAAATTGACCGCATTTGCCATTGCCCTTCAGCGCGTGATGGCGGGTTTGCTTGCCGGACTCTTGGTCTTCCGCGCTCGATTCGCCCGCGACCCGAAAGAGATTGCCGTTTTCTTAGGGACGGGGGCGAACCTGCCGATTTTGCTTTATGTGGCATATTCGGCGTTCTCATTTTTTCTTGCACCAACGATTATCCGCCCGGTTGCCGGTATCGAACTGATGCGAATTGTGACAGGAGCGTTACTGTATTTCGCCATTGCCTATCACGTTCACCGCTCGGAGCATCTCACCAAAATTATCGACGCTTTGGTTTTAACTTCGGGCATGATGGCATTGGCGGGAATGCTCAGCATGGTTGCGGCAGGCAATCAGGCGGGCATAATGTCCTATGCCATGGGGGATCACCAGATATACGGCGGTTTTATGATGATTTTGTTCCCTATTCCCGTCATCGCCGCCCTCACGGATAAAGACCCCCAACGCCAGCTTTTCGCTCAAATCTCTGCCGCTCTGACCGCCATTGCGCTTCTGATGTCGGGAACGCGCTCGGCATGGGTGGGAGTATTTGTCGAGATTTTGGCGTTGTGCGTGTTCAGTTTTATCGGCTATCGCAACCAACATAAAGACGCCGGAACGAACAAAGCATTTCTCGTTCCGGTTTTGATCGCCGTGTCATGTGTGGGCATCTTTTTGGTATTGGCGCGGGGCGAAGTCGCCAACATCTTGTTCCATCGAAGTAATACTGCCGAGGCACTTATCTATCGTCAGCGAATGTGGTTCGGGGCGGGCGAACTGATCAAACAGTCGCCTCTCGTCGGTCACGGCTTAGGCGCGTATCCCGTTTTGCAAGAGCAATACACCGGCTATGGGCGCACAGGTGATAAAGTTCTGGCAACCAATGCCTCGATAGGAGAAATGGCGCACAGTTTTTGGCTGCAAACCGCCGCCGAACAAGGAATTCTCGGCGCGTGTCTGTTTGCCGCAGTCATCATTCTGTTTATTGTGTCGGCAGCGCGACGCCTCTTCTATCTCGATCCCGGCGTGCGGAGATCGCTGCTGTTGGCGACAACCGCCTCGATTGCCGGTTTCGCAGTGGATGCTCTCGCCAATCCGGCGTGGCAATTCTCGCAAGCGAGTATGTATGTCTGGCTGATGCTCGGCTTGGGCGTAGCGAGTCTGCGCCCGCGCAAGTCGTAACCTTTAGCCTGTATTTCTCAGTCCTGCCGCGATGCCGTTGATCGTCGCGGCGAGGGCGTAATCCAACTCCTCGCTGTTTTCGGATGTATCCTGTTCCCTGTCCCCTGTTCCCTGTCCCCTCTCTCCCCCTCTCCTCTTTCGGCACAGAAGTTCGATCTGAATCAGGCTCATCGGGTCGACATACGGGTTTCTGCGCCGGATGGAACGCGCCAATACTTGATTTTTTTCCAGTATGGTTTTCTGCTCCTTGATCGTCAGGATCATGCGGCGCGTGCGCTCGTATTCCTCCGAAGTCAATGCAAAAACCCGCTCCCGAACGCCTGAGTCTTCGACCAGATCGGCATAACAGCGGGCGATCATCATATCTGCCTTTGCCACTCCCATTTCAGCGTTATCGAGCAGAACCTCGAAAATCGGAAATTTCTTGTGCATGGTTTGGAGCAGGGCGAGATTTTCCGGCGCGGCATCACAGAACTTTTCGAGGGCATACCCGACCCCGAAACCGCCCGGAACGAGATGGCGGCTCTGCATCCACCCGAATACCCACGGAATAGCGCGAAGATCGGACAGCCCCTTGCGTGCGCTCCGGCGTGCTGGACGCGATCCTATTCGCGCATTTTCCAGTTCGCCAACGGGAGTCGCTTCGTCGAAATAGGGCAGAATATCGGGATTGTCCATGATATGCTCACGATAGAAGTCGAAGGCATCTTGTGAGAGCGTCTCCATGGTTTGCTCCCATTCCGGTTCGATGGTCGCGCCCCAGCCCGTCGAGCGGGTCAACGCCTCCAAAGCGGCAGCCGCCATGAGTTCGAGATTGCGCTCGGCAATAGCACTGTCGGAGAATTTCCAGTTGAGAACTTCGCCTTGCTCCGTGATCCGCAGTCCGCCCATAAACGCGCCCGGAGGCTGTGCCGTGATCGCCTGATGCGTGGGACCGCCTCCGCGCCCAACGGTTCCGCCGCGCCCATGAAACAGGCGCAGGACGACCCCGCACTCTTTAGCGACCCGATGCAGCTCCCGATGCGCCTTGAACGTCTCCCATGTACTCGTCAGCATCCCGCCGTCTTTGTTGGAGTCGGAATAGCCGAGCATCACTTCTTGCCGCCGTTCCCACGAGTCGAGGTAAGGCTGATAGGTGTCCGAAGTCCACAGGCTGCGGCAGATTTCGGGGCAGTTCCGCAGGTCTTCGATGGTCTCGAACAGCGGGACGGGCATCATTCCGAGATCGAGGTGTTCAGGGTTCGCTTTGACCTCGACGCCGTTGAGTTCGAGCAGCCAGATCAGCCGTTGAATGTCCGCCGTTTCGGTGGTTCCGCTGATCACATATTGGCGCATCGCTTCTGGTGGAAACTCGGTTTTGAGAGTGGCAACGGCGCGAAGTGTGTCCAATATCGTGCGTGTCTCTTCGGACGTTTCGGGAATCGCCTCGCCGCTCTGTGCGGTTTTGGCTCCTGCGGTAAGTTCTTCGACGGCTTGCAGATGCAGTCGGGCGTGCTGGCGAATATCGAGGGTATGGAGATGGAAGCCGAACGTGTCTATCTGGCGCAGCAGGGGATCGAGCAGATACCCGATAAGCCGCTCACCGCCATACTGTTTGAGGCTGTCCGCCATGAGAATCAGATCGGCGCGGAAGGCTGCGGGGTCGGGGTAGGCGTCCGTATGCCCCGCCGAGTCACGCGCCAAAATCAGGCGGTGGCGAATATACACCGTGAAGCGGCGATAAATCTCATCTTCGGCGCGAACTTTGGCATCGGCGGGAAGCGAGCGAATTGTCTGGGCGGCGTGTTCGAGGGCGGCGATCAGTTCGGGCGAGACGTTCTGCTGTCGAAGGGAAGGGCTGAGGAGTTCGGTCAAACGCTCCACTGCCGCAATATAGTTGGTGAGAATGGCGCGTCGGGCGAGTTCGAGTGCTTGGCGGGTCGCATCGGGGGTTACAAACGGATTGCCGTCGCGGTCTCCGCCGATCCACGAACCAAAGCGAAAGACGGTCGGCAGGTCGGGCGGCGCGATAGTCACGCCATAAACGGAGCGGAAAGAGTCGGCAAGCTCGATATACAGGTGCGGAACCGTGTCCATCAAGCCGTTGACGAAATAATCCAGCCCCATCTGTATCTCATCGCGTACCATCGGCTTGCGACGGCGCACTTCATCGGTCTGCCACAGTGCGGTGATATTGGCGACGATAATCGCTTCTCGCTCTTCGGCTTCGGCGTTCATCAGAGGCAGCCAGTCGATCCGCTCCAACTGGGTTCCGATTTGGCGGCGTTTGAGCAGAACCGTGCGCCGTGCGACTTCGGTAGGATGGGCGGTGAAGACCGGGATCACTTCGATTTGCCCAAAAATCTCAAGGGCTTGCTCAAAGGCGAAGCCTGCGTTTTTCATACGGAGCAGTGTGCCGCGCATAGAACCTGCGGGCGGAACCGAGTCGGGGTTGGTTTTGGCGGCACGGAGCCGGCGTTTGCGATGATTGTTTTCGGCAAGATTAGTCAGCTCGAAATAGATCGAAAACGCCTTGATCATCGAATAGGTTTGACAAATATCGAGGCTCTGTACGAGTGCAATCGCCTTTTTCAGCCACTCTTGTTCTATCGCGGGCGCGTCCGCATCGTCTTCGGTATGAATGGCGTCGCGGTGAGCAATGGCGAGGCGGCGCATCTCTTCGACCTGCGCCAGCATCTCCGCCCCCGCTTGCTCGGTGATCACATCGCCGAGCAAAGCCCCTAGCAAGCGGACATCGCGGCGAAGAGGCTGCTCTTTTTCGTCTGGCGACTCACTGAGCAGTTCACGCAGCCGCCCCTGCTGATCGGCAGCAGACCAAAGCGGGAGAGATTCGGAGTTCATCATTTCCGGTAAACTTTCTGTTAACAGAGGAATTTAAGAGAGATACACTATACCCGTTTCGTAAGAAATGCGGACAATGAGAGGGCAGATCGGTGTTCTTGCGAGGTCATGGGAAAGCGTGCAAAAAAAATAACGAGGTTTTTTAGAAATTTTTCTCTAAAACGACCTCGATGGCACGCAAATTGCAGTATCCTTAAATGGGAAATTCGGACTTTTCTTGGATGTGTTAGGCACCGGAAAAGCCGTTTTCTAAACCACGTTCCACCCGGTTCGGGTACGACGGAAACGCTGACTTGTTGGGTGGCACCTCAGTAGCCGCTCCGCCGGTACGCCGTCGGCACTGGAACACAATACTGTTTGAGGAGATTTGAAACAATGAAAAACACATGGCTTCGTTCTGTGTTGGGTCTGGGTGCTGTCCTGCTCGTCGCAGGTCC
>CAZPZP010000162.1:0-7513 GCA_964591025.1 uncultured Chthonomonadaceae bacterium | reverse complement strand
CTCTTGCAAGAGGTCTATTGAATTGTGAGTGCATTGCCCACCGACCCAATCACCCAAGCAGAGAAATTTATTTTGCTGTTCGCTGTGTACAGGGGTTTTGTACGTAAAGAGTAAGAACAGGAGGCGCAGCACGAGAAATGCCCGTGTGCCTTCGCTTGGAGTTGAGAGGAAGTTCATCGGTTATTATGAGTACGCACTGGTCAGTCGATTTAGGAACCACCAATACGCTCATCGCCAAATGGGTCGGCACACACGCCGTCACGGTTGCCCTCGATGAGTTGGTCGAATATGAACCTGCATGGCAGACACCCCTGATTCCGTCCGCCATCTATTTTCAGGATATGAATCGTGCCATTATTGGGCGTCCGGCACTTGCGGCACGCGAAATCATCCACAGCAGCGACTTGGTTTCTTTGGGTCCGCTTGCCAAAGCGTTCAAGAAAACATTGGCGCGATCCAGTCAGCAAGCCGTTGCTCAAATTGGAACCGAAAGCATCTCGGCGCGACACTGCGCGACGGTCTTTATGCGGGAATTGCTTGAGGAAACGGCAGAGTATCAACGCCAACAGACCGATCCGCACCGAACGCGAATACAGAAAATGATGTCGGCAATGCGGTGGTGGCGCAAAGAGGGACAGGTTACGAGTCTGACGATGACGGTTCCGGTGGAAAGTTTCGAGCCGTACCGCGCCGAACTTTCCAGCATCGCCCGCAAACTCGGCGTTTCCCAGTTTCAGACGATTGATGAACCCGTTGCGGCGGCTCTCGGCTATGGCGTTGACCTCACCGATGAGAAGCACATTCTGGTTGTGGACTTCGGCGGCGGAACCCTCGACCTCGCCGTCGTTCGCACGCATCCGCCCACTCCCGGCGGACGCGGAACCCATACCCAGCATCGGGCGTCGTTGTTGGCGGCACGCGGCTTGAACTTCGGCGGCACGGATATTGACGATTGGCTTGCGGATTTTGCGTGTGAACGTCTCCGCGCTCATCAAAATTCCCTGCGCCCCGAACTGCTCTACCAAGCCGAAGCGATCAAAAAAGATTTGAGCAACAAGGCGAGTATCGGCGACAGCAGTTACTTTCTCCTCAAGGGCGGAGGGCGCATCGAAATCACCCGCGAAGAGTTCAATCAGCTCTTAGAGCAGAAAGATTTGTATAAGAAACTGGAGATTCTTGCGGAAGCCACGATGGACGACTGCAAGCATGAGATCAACGAATCGGAACTCGATGCCGTCTTATTGGTAGGCGGTTCTACCCTGCTTCCGGGCGTCCGCGAGCTGTTCGAGCGGCTTTATGGGGCGCAGCGCGTCCACTATTGGGAACCGTTCGAGGCGGTTGTCAAAGGGGCTGCGGTGTTTGGGGCGGGCTACAGCGTGGATCAGATTGTTCACCACGATTATTCGATTCGGGTCTATAATGATGCCGAACAACGTCCCGAATACGAGCGATTGGTCAAGCGCGGAACCAGTTATCCCACTCCTAATCCGTTCGAGACGCGCTACTACGCCGTCACCGAAGGGCAGCAGCTGTTCCGATTGCCGATCTGCGAAGTCGGCTATGCGGGGCGCGTATCGCTCCCTTGGAAAAAACGCATGAATGGCAACGAATACTGGCTGCCCGATGGCAGCGAGGAGAGCGAATGCGTCATCACCTTAAACGAAGGCGACGCGCTCCGTCTCGCTCCTCCCGGAAGCGGCACACAGGCACGGCTTCGCATTGACTTTACCATTGACGAAAACCGATTTCTATGCGCGACCATTCACGACTTGCTGAAACAACGTGATATTCGCACCGATGATCGTGTGGTTCGCTTGCGCTGATCGCCAGCAATCACTTTCCTGTGAGGAATCCCAAAAGGAGAAATGTACCATGTCCGCAGAACGTGACGCCGGATTAGCCGCAATGCAGAGCGGCGACATCGAAACCGCCATTCAACAGTTGGAACTTGCCACACAGCAGAATCCCAACGATTATCAAGCGAGTATGTATCTTGGGGCGGCATATGGGCAAGCCAAACGCCATACCGACGCCGTGACCATTTTAACGACTGCCGTTCAGATCGAACCCGCCAACGCCCAAGCGCGTTACAATCTTGGGATCGCGATGGAACAAGGCGGCTGGGTCGAACAGGCAAAACAGGCTTATGAGCAGGCACTCACGCTTCAGCCCGATTACGCGAAGGCGCAGGAAGCCCTCGGACGCACCCAAGCCATGCTCGCAGCACAACAGCCGACCGTCGATCCGATGAATATGCCGACGACAGTCATCACTCCCCAAGGCTATGCTCCTCACCCGACACTGGAAAAGCAGACACAACAGCCGCTGTATGCTCCGCCTGCACAGCAGGGATATGGACAGCAGTCCGCGCCGCTCCCCTATGGCACGCCGCCTCCTGCGCCTTATCCTCAGCAGGTTGCGATGTATCCGGCACAATCGCAATATCGCGAGGATACGTTCAGTATCAAAGACGCCCTCCGTGATTGGAAGGAAGTTTTGTTCTCGCCGCGCACCTTCTGGCAACGCCAAGCAGACAGTGACGGACTGGCGGCTCCTTCCGCCATGATCCTCACTTATGTGGGCGTCGCATTGATTATCGGTATTGCTTTGGGAGTGCTTTTTATCGGATTACGCGAACCCATTGCCATTCCCATCATTTTGATCGGCGGCGTCATCTATGCTTTGCTTATTCTCAGCGCAATGTTTGTCATGAACTTCGTGATGGCAGGGATTTTCCATCTCGTGGGCAAAATGTTCGGCAACCGCGGAACTTATACGGGTTCCTTCCGTGCCAGTGTCTATGCTCAGGCTCCGGGAATGCTCGCCTTGGTTTTGAGCCTCATTCTGATAATCCCGTTCAGTGGCACAATTGTTGACCAGATGAAATCGGAATTCAGTTCGGCAAGTTCGATCACGCGGGGTTCTTCTTCCACTAATCCCTTTGGTGCGCCCAACGCGCCCGGTCAGTCGAATTTTGGCAATGGAGGTCTGAGCAACTCATCTCGCTCTGCCTCATACGAACCGCCGATGATGTTTACCGTGATGTCACTCATCGGCAATCTCTTTAGTTTGGTGGCGTTCTTCTGGGGGTTTGTCTTGTTGGGAATGGGGATCGCTCATATCCAAAAAATTTCAACAGGAGGTGCTGTCGGAACCGTCATCTTGGGATACCTTATTCCTATCGCTTTGATAGTTTTCATTATTTTCATGCTTTTTGCTGGATTGATGGCAAGCGCAGGAGGAATGCGTTGATCTCGCGTAGTCACATCATTCAGTGGGCAGGGTTGGGAATGGCATGTCTGCTTTTGGGCGGCACGTCCCCCACTCTGGCGCAAACTGCTGAAAAGAAGCCGCTTGCCCGCCGCGTTCAATATGGAATGCTCCTCAAGTCGCTGAAGTTCGAAGGCAAAGAGTATCGGTATGCCCTTTATGTGCCGCCGCAGTATGACGGCTCTGAGGCGTTCCCGCTGATCACGTTTCTGCACGGCTCCGGCGAATGCGGCAGTGACGGCTTGAAGTCGGCGGTTGTCGGAATCGGCTCGGCGGCGATGCTCCAAGCGGACGAATGGCGCACCTTGATTCTGATTCCGCAAAAGCCGGAAACGCGCCAACGCTGGGAGGAACTCGACAAGGTCATCATGGCAATGTCGGCGGAAACCGAAAAGCGGTTCAAGGTGGACAAGGAGCGGCTCTATCTCACGGGTCTATCGCAGGGCGGATACGGTTCATGGGCATTGGCGGCGAAGTATCCCGATTATTGGGCGGCAGTCGCGCCGGTATGCGGCGGAGGCGATCCCAAAAACGCGGCGATATTGGCAAAAATCCCAATCTGGGCATTTCACGGCGACAAAGACGAAGCGGTTCCGCTCAAAAGATCGGAAGAGATGATTGACGCGATCAAAGCGGCGGGCGGCTCTCCGAAACTTACCGTTTATCCCGGCGTCGGGCATAATTCGTGGGACAAAGCGTACCGTGACGAAAAACTTTTCGCGTGGTTCCTCGAACATAAAAAACTGGGGGTCGGTAAATAGGGAGTCGTCTCAATTCAGATTAGACGAAGTCGCTCCCGCCAAAGAAATTTGGCGGGAGTGTCACATTGGAGAACGGGCAAGGGCTTATGGTCGTTGTTATTGACAATTATGACAGTTTCACCTACAACTTGGTGCAGTATTTGGGCGAACTCGGCGCGGAAGTGGTTGTCCATCGCAACGACAAAATCACGCTCGATGAGATCGCCGAACTCAAACCGGAGCGTCTCCTGATTTCACCGGGACCATGTACACCAGAGGAAGCTGGAATTTGTGTACCGCTCATTCAGCGATTTGCGGGGCAGTTTCCGATTTTCGGCGTGTGCTTGGGGCATCAAAGCATCGGGGCGGCATTTCAGGGAGAAGTGGTTCGTAACAGCAGAATCATGCACGGCAAGACTTCACCCATACTTCACGAGGGCAAAGGCGTCTTTGCCGGACTACCGACTCCCTTTACCGCGACCCGCTATCATTCACTCGTCATCAAGCGTGACACTCTGCCCGACTGCCTCCAAATCACAGCGGAAACGGCGGAAGGCGAAATTATGGGCGTAAAACACAAATTCCTGCCCATCGAAGGTGTCCAATTCCATCCCGAATCGGCACTCACGCCGTATGGCAAAGAGATACTTCGCAACTTTTTACGAATGTAGCCGTTCGCGCTTTCCGCTTCTTGCTGACACAGTGGAGTGTTCAGGACAAGGTTATCTGCCGATTTCATTCTACTTCTGTTTGTCGAAGGAGGCTCTCTTATGTCTGATATACTCGCTGTTTCTACGGCGGCTTCTATCCTCACCACAATTTATGACTCCCCTGATGCGTTTGCCGTTTATCTCGAATCCATCCAAATACGGCGCGAAATGCGTCGTGCCAAACTCCGAACACACTGGCAGAATGCCCTCGATTCGCTTCTGCCCGAATATGACGCCGCGCAACGTGAATTCGACGCAGAGTTAGAAAATGAGTTGGCAAAGGTAATTGCCCGTTTTCGCAATCTGCTTGAATGTGTCACAACCCAAGACCTATTGTCGCTCTCCATTTTGGACAATACGCCTGTCACACTCACTGTAGAGCCGAACAGAGAGGGAAGTTTGCCGCTTGCCTCGTTGTCCGGGATTCCCCTGCAAGCCGTCGTTACGTCTATAACTGCTCCCGTTGAAATCCAAGAGATTGCCGCTCAGTCGCTTGTTTTAGAGGCGATTGAAGAGCAGACCGACAATACCGACGTGCAGGACGAATATCGCGCCGAAATTTCCGGGATAATCGAAGTGGTACACGAGCGTTGGATTGTTCTCGACGCAGAAGGTCTCATTCATCGAGACGGCAGTCTCAATCGCTCCCATTGTTTTGCATTGCGTGCGTTGTTGTGCCGACTATCCGTCGCCCGTGCGCTGGCAGAAAAAAGCGGTCTGAGTCGGGAGTTTTCCAAATCGTTGGGCGGCTTGCGAGATACGATGTGCAGCCGACGCCAAATTGACAAGGACAGAAGCGATTCGTTTATCTGCAAGGACGATACGTGGCGGTATGTCGAAACGGTTTTCTCCGAAAATGAGTGGCGCAACTTGGCAGACGATTTCGAGCGACTTGCGGTGGCTCAAAATGTCATGGATTGGTTCACCGAGCAGGAAGCGCGTCTGTCAGACACGCAGCAACAGAGTTTGCTGAATGGGATAGGCGCGGCGTGTACTCTCGTCGGTGACGCGCTCTTGAAGGTGGAGGGCAAGGACAAGCTTCATCAACATCTGGTCGGTTTGCTGCATCAGTACAAGGAGAGGTTTTATTTGGCGGGGATCGCACCGGAAACTCACGCCGATGCACTGGAAAAATATGCCGACGCTTTGCCGGAGGTGTGGCAGAGTGCGAAAGACTCACTGGCTCATGAAACGGCACTCGTAGACAAGGAAACCCGCAGGCAAAACGCGCTGAATGCCGTCACAATACTCTGCCAAGAGCCGGAATTTGGAAGTAATAACAGCCGTGTTGATGCCGACAGACCGCGCTTACTGCCGCTCTTGGATGAGTGCAAAAAGGCGAGCGTGCCGTCGAGCAATCCGCAACTGCGTGAGGCATTGATGGAATGTGCCTATTTTCTCCTTTCGGGTCAAAGCGGCTATTTGTCCTTTCTCAATGAAGTCAGCAAAGAGAAATCGCGCCGTGCGGCGGAGCAGAAGATTGCAGAAGAGAGCGGCGACCAAGACGTAGACGATCCCGAATTTGACCGCTTCATCAAGGCAGTACGTCCTCATATCGAAGGCAAATCACTCTTGATTTTGGGTGGAGACCGCAAAACGCCGCACGTCGAGGAAGAACTCGCGAAAATTTTGCCGTTTGCGTCGGTGCAATGGCTGACTTCGCACAAAACCACCAATGTCAGTAAATATGAAGCGAGCGTGCGAAAAACCGACATCACCTGCTTAATCGTCAACTTCATGAGCCACGAACTCAACGGCAAGGGCAAAAAATGGGCGGATGATGCGGGCAAAATCGCGGTTAATGTGGTGAAAGGATATGGTCCGCGCCGCATTGTGCAGTGCCTCTATGAACGCTTCTATGGCAATGGTGGAGGCGCATAACTCGGAAGGTTATAGAGCAGAGTTGATCAGATGCGCCATATAGCCCGCGCCGAAGCCATTGTCTATATTGACGACGGCAATTCCCGAAGCGCAGGAATTGAGCATGGTAAGCAGTGCGGAAAGACCACCGAAGTTCGCGCCATAGCCGATACTGGTTGGGACGGCGATCACGGGACGTGAGACCAATCCGCCGACAACCGAAGGCAATGCGCCCTCCATTCCGGCGACAACGACCAGCACATTGGCGGCATAGAGAGTCTCTTGCTGCGCTAAGAGCCGGTGCAGTCCGGCGACCCCAACATCATAGAGACGCGCAATGGGGCTGCCCATCTCTTCCGCCGTCACAGCCGCCTCTTCCGCAACGGGCAGATCGGACGTGCCGGCGGCAACCACCAAAACGGTTCCAACCGTCCGTGCTTGTTGAGTTCGGACGGGTTCACTCGAAATCACCAGCATTCGCGCCTCTTCGTGATAAATGACGTTGGAAAAGGCGATTTTGACTTTGGCGGCAACTTCCAGCGTGGCGCGAGACGCCAGAATTTTCGGGGCGAACTGAATCAGGCGTTCGGCGATGGCAATGATCTGCGCGGGGGTTTTGCCGGGACAGAAGATCACTTCGGGAAAACCCGTTCGGAGGGCGCGATGATGATCGGGGCGTGCGAATCCCAAGTCCTCGAACGGCAAGGCACGCAACCGCCCCATTGCCTCCGCAACGCTGACATTGTCCTGTTTGACCTGCTCCAAAAGTTCGCGCAATCGCTCTGGTTCCATACTCTCCCCCGTCCCAATAAAACGCCCTCTCGTTCCGATGTCAGAGCGATCTGCGCTGAATAAGATTCTCTGAGGGACTCTCAAGGATTAAACTGTTCTATCGCCTTGTCGGGTACTGAAAGTACCCGCCTCTGTGTCCTT
>CAZPZP010000161.1:0-7519 GCA_964591025.1 uncultured Chthonomonadaceae bacterium | reverse complement strand
GGTTGGGCGGGTTGGTATTCGATTCGGATTCGTCGCCGTCATGCGGGAACGGTTCCAAGGGAAACGCCGTTCCATTCGGCAAAACATAATTGCGGCGTGCAAAATCACTCAGCGGAATATCGAGAATTTTGCCATCCTGTTGGGTCAATCGCGTACCATCTGGCAGAGCGAATACGTTATTATCGCTGCGGGTCAGGCGAATGCTGTTGCCAAACAATTCGACGGTGATTCCGGGCGGGCGATAAAAAGGACCTTGCCAGTTTCCGTTGCTGAAGGCATCATCTTTGGAGCGGAGCCACTCGGCACGCAATGAGAGCGCGTTTCCGATTTCGCTGGATTCCTCTTGGCGGTCTCCGGGATTGTTGATATAGATTCGGTTGCCATAGCCGCCGCGCCCCGTATTATAAGGATTGGCGGCGGTTCCGCCAAGCACGCCGGAATTGGCGGTCATCCACGCATAACGCCCTTGGGTTCCGCCCGCAATGGGATTGCTCAAAACGGGCGGGTTGATTGTCATCGTACCTCGGCTAAATCCGTTGGCATCCGATGCAAGGGAACCATCACGCACTCTGCCAGCAAGAGTTGTAAATCCTGCTCCTGTCGAAATGATGGCGTTTGCCGCATTCGGGAGCGTGTTGATCGCCGCATTGAGAAACGCTTGCTGAGTGTTTGCCACCGTCGGTTCGGCAATAATATTTCCGGTTACGTTAATGCGTTCAGTAGCACTGTCACCGGGTTGTCCTCGCTTGCCGAGATAAAAACGGGCATCGCCGACAATTTTCAGATTGCCATTGACATGAATTGGCGCACCAAAGAGCAAATTGCCGTTGAAAACGCCGCTGGCAGCACGTTGGTTGGCGTTAGCTTCGTTCCCGATTTCTGGCTCACCCATGACCAGTGAGATCGGCACGCCGAACTGCCCGCCGCCAAAAACGGCTTCGGTGCTGTTTTTGGTGCGCTGAGTGACGAACCGCAGAAAATCGGTCAAAGCGATCTGTTTGTAGGCGATCATCTCTTTGCGGAGGCGCGAGGCGGTTCCAGCGGGAACGAAATCGGTGGGGTCTTCGGGATTGAGTTCGCCGGGACGCCCAACGGATTCGATCTTGAGATAGTGACCGCGAGGATCGGCGGGGTTGGGATCATAGACAACGCGCACCAATGCCCGCCCGCCCTTCGATTGAATGCGATGAAACCCTTTGATAATCCAGACATAATCGGGGTCGCGCAACCCTTGTGTGTCGTTGGGAGACGTGAGCAACACCGCGGGGTCGGGACGCCAGTCCGCGCCCTCTTCACTGCTGTTGAGCTGCTCATCACAGTATTTGATGCCACCTTCGGCAAGTTCCGTCGCTTGTTGGATTTGGCGACTGCGCCCCGAAGTGGTCAGGTTGCGCCCGACTTGAGCGACAAAAATACCGCCGATAAAGATCAAAACGAAGAGGATCGCAATCGCGACGATCAGGGTTTGTCCTCGGTATGTGCGGCGTCTCGGAAAAAGCGGATTATGTGCTGGTGCGTGCATAGTTCTCATTCTCACTGTCTGCTTGCCTTCGTGTCTCCTCTGCCGATGTTACGGCAGAAGTGGAGACAAACGCGAAGGAGTTTCATTCGGTTGAAGTGTCGTGCTTTTTCTTTAGATGACGCCTCAGCGTTTGAGGTTCCGTACATTGGTCGTATCGTTCAAACTGGTGATCTGTGCCACGCCCGTTCGCGGATCGTAGTAGCGCACTTCCAGCGCGATCTTCATCTGCTCGAAAGTCAAATAGTCCACTTTGACCACATCCTTGGAGCGATTCGTTTGGAAATTGAACGTGACTTCGATGGGAAACGACAGCTCGTTTGCCCCTGTCGCGGCATTGAAACGCAGTTCAGGAATGCCGACGCGACGGTAAATGCCCACTCGCGGGTCTTCAACATTGGTGATGGGAGTGCCTGTGGGAGTCAAAGCGTCATCATCACCACGGAATTGGATGTAGCCTTTTTTCAAGCGTATAGCGATGGGATCATCAGGATCGGGCAGACCGACAACGTCATCATAATTGAGCTTGTACTCGTTTCTGCCGACGGTTCCTGTTATGCCGCTGACGCGAGTATAGGCAATCGGATAACCATAGTTAGGTCCGGGGCGTTGGTCAGGACCAATAACACGCTCGGAACCCGGCACAATTTTGACGCGATTATACCAGTTGCGCGTCGTTGCCAGCGGGGAAAGGCGTCCGCCATTGAGCGCGTTCGGCAAGGTTCGCAAATCGAGCGAGCGCGGCAAATTGTTGACGATACTCAGCGAATTATTGACATCTGTCGGACTGAAATAGGCAGGAACCGGCACGCCGTTTTGTTGCAAAATCGTCCCCGAAGAGAACTCGAAATTGATCAACCCGCGTCGGCTGTCAATGGACATCGCATAGAACGGATTGGGAGCCTCGAACGCGCCTGTCGTTGGATTCTGCAATGGTCCGACTTCGGTCATCGCACTGGTCAGTGGAAGTGCCTGATTGGGATTGAGCGTTGTCGTCCAAATCGGCATTCGTCTCTGATTGTCCACAGAACCATCGGCGTAAAGAAGAGTGAGCGGACTCGCCGAAAACGGGTCAACATTGTTGTCGTTGGTCAAATAGACGATGACACGGAACGGGTTCGCCCAGTTCGCGTTTTGAGTCGCGAACAGAGTAGGAGCGGCGTTCGGTGCTTCGTTGCCGATATTATTGGTCGAACCTGCGGCGGCAGGAGCATTTTCTTTGTAGGCAGGAGCGAGTTGAAGCAACGGGCGCACAATCGGCACCCCTGTATTATCGTAGTTGATCGCATTGGTATTTGGATCGCGCTCCAGTGTAATCAAGTCGGCTTTGTTCGGGAAAACCATTGGAGCCGCAATCGCTCGCCAGTTCTCGGAAATCTGAACCACTCCGTCTTCATTAAGGTCTTTGTAGCCGGGAACTGCCCATGTGCGCGTTCCTGCACCGGATTCTGTTCCTCCTGCGGGCGAGTTATCATAAAAGAAATTCGGGTCATGAACTTGAAGCGCACCGTTGACTGTATCCACACGGTTGCCATTCGCATCAACGGTATGAAACAGCATCAGGTTAGGAATATAGGAACGGTTCTGCCCTGTCGTATTCGGGTCGAAAATAAACGCCGGTGCTTCGGCACGATAGAGCAGATAGCGATTGTCGCTGTTTGCTCTAAGGAACTGATTGGCATAGGAAACGAAAGGAATGGCAACCGACGCAGTGTCATTCAGTCGGTTGTTCGCAAGCCCGATAAAAATCCGCCCGATGGTGCGTCCCGGCAAGAGTGGCAGCGCAACTCCATTGAGATTTCTGTTGTTGGAGTTCATGCGTCCGCCCGATGTCGGGTCGATCTCTTCGGCTCCCGGAAACTGGTCGCCCTGACGCGCTGCCAACACATATTGCACGATGGCGAATCGTGTGGGTTTGGCAACGGGATTGCCATTTTGATCGTTGACCCAGATATTGATCGGCTGCTGCACATTGTCATAGACATAAACGGCGTTGCCGAGCGTCTGCCGAATCTCACGCACAATATCGCGAGCGGCAGTTTGGCTCTCGATTAGGGTTCCGGCGCGGCTTGTCAGGTTGAAAGTGTCCACGAGCGGCTTGAGTGCCAGTGTGAACAACAGTGCGGTCAGTGCCATCACAACAAGCAGTTCGATCAAAGTGAAGCCGTGTCGCGGAATTCGGATGATGGGTTTGCTATAAAACGCTTTCATGATGCGTTGAGCCTCTTTGTTATTTACTTGCTGAGAAAGGTTTCGGAATCGAGTTTGCGCCAGCGTGTGCCGTTGCGCCATACGATGCGAGCCGTAACCGAGCCGCCATGCACATTGTCCACCGCTTTGCCCGTTCGCCTCGCGTTGAACACGGTGAAAGTCGGATGCTTCTCGGAGACATCAATATAGCACAATGGAATATTGCCTAAAGATGCTCCCCTAACCTGTTGTGTTTTGTAGGCATCATTGCTGTAATGCAGGAAATTGCCGTTTCCATCCACGCCATAGACATTGCCGAGGACAATGGTTTTGCCCGTTTCGGTGATCGGGAAATAGACGCGAGTAGGTGAGCCGGTATTGTTCGTGCTTCCACCGACATAGTAACTACGATAATCCATTGGACGCCCGCCATTGCCGGGGTCGATAGTGCTTGGGACATCGGCTTGCACATAGCGGTTATGTGCCTTCTGGATTTGCATTCCCCAGTCGCCTTGTGCGCGGTAGAGAACCTTGATCGTCGCGTTCTGCAAGTTGCCACTCTCGATGAAGTTGCGGGCAAAGCGGATCGTCCCGTTTTTGGCATCGAGCGCGAAGGCGTCTTCATTATTGTATTGGGTACAGCTGTTTGCGGCAATCTCCGCCAATGTCTGCCCTGTGTTGGCATTGACGATCATGATGTCCGGTGTTCTGCCGACAACTGTTGTCGGCTGGAATCCTCGGAACATTCCAGTATAGGTAGAGTTATCGTTCAGCACTTCGCCGTTTTGCAGGATATTGTTGAGGGCAAGGCGCACCGTATAGGGCGCACTCGTCGGAACCTGTCGCTCGTCGCGAATAATATGATTGTCAAAAATCAGATAATTCACACGCGCCGTAAACGGCTGTGGTCCTGTCGGCGTATCAATGGTCGCGCTGTAGCCGCGTGGATTGAACAGTAAAACTCCGAGATTGGCACTGACATCACGGTTCGAGCCGCTTTCTGCGAACATCTGCGGACTGTACCACACATATTCGTAGGGATCGTCCGACCATGCAGGAGGAGGCGCGTCGAAAGCAGGAGTCACCGTAAGCAAGCGGAAGGCGCGGCTGATATCTTCGCTTTCGGGCAGAATTCCGGTGGTCGGACTGGCAAGCGTACCATAGTAAACGCCGCCCGTCGGAGGTGTTGCACCGAGACCACTTAAAGGATGCGTGGCATTGCTGAACCTTCCCTCAATCACCGCAGTATCGTTAGGATCGTTGAGAATAGGCTGCCAAACAGGCTTTAAGTCTTCGAGAGGCTGAAGGTTCTGATCAGGAACGCGAATTTCTCCTGCCAGCGCGGAGCGCACGATGATTTGATTGTTGACGAGTGCCTGATATTCATAACGAATGGAAAACAGCCGGAAATTGATGGTACGTCCAGTGGCGCGGCGCGGGAAAAAGGCGATGCGGCGGCGGCGGTAGTCAATGGCATATTGCCCCTCACGCAAAACAGGAATACTCTCTACTTGCTCCAAGGTCGCGCCTGAATTTGCTTGAATGCGCTCCATCGAGGCTCCGCGCACGTCGATCAGATCATCGGGGTTACCGTTCGTCACAAAAAAGCGGTTGCGGACAGGACCAAAATGGAGCAGTGCCGTCGCGCCGAACCCGCCTGTTGCGGCATTTGCCGTCGGAACAGGGATACGAATTGTCTCGCCAATCACGCGAAGAGACTGGTTGGCATTGGAGCGATACCAATCGGGATTGCCGTCGCCATCAAGAACATCGGTCATATCGTCGGGGCGAGCGGTCAGGTCAGGCACGCCATTAGCGTCAGTGGCAATGACGCTTTCTATCATTCCCCCTGCCTCTTTCATACGGCTCAGCGATTGGTTTGCCAGTGCTTCGGCGGAGGTCAGTTCTCCCGTGCGCTTGATGGTGAGGAATCCGCCCGGAAACAGGCGCAAGATCGTCAAGATGCCAACGAGAAGAATGACAAGGACGACGAGGATTTCGATTACGCTGAAACCTGCTCGTCGGCTGTGCGCTCGTCCCTTTCGGCTGCCTACATTCTGAGTTATCATAATCCGTTTTGCCCTCTCTGCGGGAGGCTCCGTTGCGTGCGTTGTGGGGAAAGGGGCGTTTGCGCCCCCATTCTTTAGATTCTGTGAAAATACGTGTTGTTTCGCGAGGATGGTTCGGGATGGAGATTCCGAATTCCTGCCCTATTTTCGGCTTTTTGCGCGAAATTTCTCCTTTTCGACGACACCTTATCATCGTTTGTTCCTATGCGCCGATGCGAATCAAAAAGAGACCAATGAATCTACCTTACCCCTCAAACCCCCTCTCCTTGCCATTCGTTCCTCACTATTGGGTCACTTGCCACGCGGGTTGGCATAAATTCAGGCGTATTCAATCACAAATAGCCAAAATTTTATATCGGTCAGCAAATCAAATGACCCACTAAATATTATTAGTGGGTCACTTGACTTGCTCATGTAAATAACTTTGTTCTCGCTCATACTCAAACTTATTTACATGAGCGTGACAAGTGACCCATTAGCGTTCCATCGGGCAATGGCGTCTCAAAGACGAGGCACTTGCCGCAAAGTTTTAATCATCGTGCAAAGAACAGACAGAAAATCGAAGAAACTTTGCACAAACACTGCTTGAAAACTACCAGCCCCGCCCCGCCATTTTGTCTTTTTCATCCATGATCCGAATATCGAGTGATGGCATCGCGTCTCCCAAGCCCATCGAAATCTCGGCAAGCATCTCAGGATTATTGAAGTGGGTCGCGGCATCAACAATGGCTTTGGCACGCTCTTTCGGGTCGGACGATTTATAAATTCCCGAACCGACAAAGACCGTTTCGGCTCCCAATTGCATCATCAGAGCGGCATCGGCAGGAGTGGCAATTCCGCCAGCAGAGAAGTTTGGAACTGGCAGTCTGCCTGTTCGATGCACTTCGACAATCAAATCATAGGGCGCACGCAACTCTTTGGCGGCAACCATCAATTCATCTTCGCGCATCACCTGAATCCGGCGAATATCCTTCATCAAAGTTCGCATATGGCGCACCGCTTCCACGACGTTGCCCGTCCCTGCCTCGCCTTTGGTTCGTATCAGCGCGGCTCCCTCGCCAATACGCCGCAGTGCTTCGCCCAAGTCGCGACACCCGCACACAAACGGAACCTTGAAATCGTGCTTATGGACGTGATTTTCTTCATCGGCGGGCGTCAATACTTCGCTTTCGTCAATGAAGTCCACTCCCAGCGATTCCAGAATTTGCGCCTCGACAAAATGCCCGATACGACACTTCGCCATAACCGGAATCGTCACTGCGTTCATAATCTCTTTGATCATTTTCGGGTCGGACATCCGCGAGACGCCGCCCTCTTTGCGAATATCGGACGGCACACGCTCCAACGCCATCACCGCAACCGCCCCCGCCTCTTCGGCAATAATCGCCTGTTCGGGGTTGACAACGTCCATAATAACGCCGCCCTTGAGCATTTCGGCAAGCCCGACTTTGGTTCGCCATGTGGATTTCTGAGTTTCATAACTGCTCATTTTGCACCATTCTCCTTATATCAGTATATCAGTATCTTACCTTACGCATCTCACCTCTCGCACCGGAGGTTTTAACCCCCCATCTGGAAAAAACAAGCGTTTTTCAGACGCACTATTCCCTGTATGGACTCCCCTCTCCTCCGAACTTGTTCGGGTATCAGGAGAGGGGTTGAGGTAAAGACGCTTGTACTTTCTTGCCGGGTACTTTCAGTACCCGCTGCGAGAGGTGAGTCAGTATCTAAATTTTTCAGC
>CAZPZP010000160.1:0-7531 GCA_964591025.1 uncultured Chthonomonadaceae bacterium | reverse complement strand
GTACCCGGTTGCTCTCAATTTCCTGCTTGCTCGTAAGCAGAGGGCGAAAATTGTAGGTACAATAGTATACATGAACGACACCGAAACTTATGATGAAGCCCCGCCGATAGAGGCTTACGACGACATCGAGCCGGAACCGACGCCCGATGCAGATCACCCGTTACTGAACCGACTGAATCCGGTACAGAGAGAAGCGGTCATCTACGGCGAAGGACCTTTGTTGTTGTTTGCCGGAGCAGGAAGCGGCAAAACCCGTGTGCTAACTCACCGAGTCGCCTATCTCATCGCGGTTCGGAATGTCTCGCCGCGTCAAATTATGGCGGTCACCTTCACCAATAAAGCCGCCCATGAGATGAAAGAGCGTATCGGCAAACTTGTCGGCGAATCCATAGGGCGGCATCTTTGGGTCGGAACTTTCCATGCGACCTGCGCCCGACTGCTCCGCGAACATGGGCAGAATATCGGTTTGGATCGCAATTTCGTTGTCTATGACGACAGCGATCAGATCACCCTGATCAAAGAGTGCTTTCGCCAACTCCTTATTGATGAAAAGAAATTCGCGCCGCGTGCCGTGTTGTCGCATATCAGCAAAGCCAAAGAAAAACTCGTCACGCCCGAAAAATACCCGCAGCTTTTCCACGGCTATTTCGAGGACATCTGCGCCAAAGTTTATCCGCTCTATCAAACCAAACTGCGGCAAAACGGCGCACTCGACTTCGACGATCTGCTCACGGAAACCGTCCGCCTTCTCCAAGAACACACCGAAACCCGCGAACGCCTTCAATCGCGTTACCATTATCTTTTGGTGGACGAATATCAGGACGTGAACGGAGTACAATATGAGTTCTTAAAACTTCTTGCCGCCAAACATCGCAATTTGACAGTCGTTGGCGACGATGATCAATCGGTTTATGGCTGGCGTGGAGCCGATGTCGGGCTGATTTTGCAGTTCGATCATGACTATCCCGACGCCCACGTTCTGAAACTCGAACAGAACTATCGCTCGTCCCAAACCATTCTGGACGCGGCATACAGCGTCGTCAAAAACAACAAAAGCCGGAAGGACAAAAAACTCTGGACGGAGCGCGAAGCCGGAATGCCCCTCACCCAATATGAAGCCGAAAACGAGCAGGAAGAAGCCGTTTGGGTCGCCAAGCGTATCCGCGAGGAGGTTCTTGCAGGGCGGCGTCAGCACCGCGACTTTGCCGTACTGTATCGCACCAATGCCCAATCGCGCATCTATGAAGAGGTATTTCTTGGCTGGAAAGTGCCGCATAAAATCGTCGGCGGCTTGCGGTTTTACGAGCGCAGAGAAATCAAAGACCTTGTCGCCTATCTCCGTATCGTCAACAATCCCGCTGACAGCATCAGCCTGCGCCGTGTCTTGAATGTGCCGACACGCGGCATCGGGGCGACAACGGTGGCGGCTCTCGAAGAAGAAGTCAATCTTTCAGGGCGCAGTTTTTGGGAAGTCTTGCAGAAGGCGGGCGACCTGTCCCAAATTCAAGCGCGAACCCGAATCAAACTTGCGGAATTTGCGTCACTCATCGCCCGCTTGCGTGCTGACAGAGAAACCCTGACCGTCACGGAGATCACGCAGAGGATTATCGAAACGACGGGCTACCAAAAAATGCTGGAGGAAGACCAAAGTATCGAAGGGCAGTCGCACCTTGAAAACCTCAAAGAGTTCCAAACCGTGACTCGCGAATTCGAGTTGCAAACGCAATCGCCCAGTTTGACCGCATTTTTGGAACAGGTCTCGCTTGTCGCCGACTTGGACGCTCTCAACACCGAAGCGAACAGCGTTACGCTGATGACGCTTCATGCCGCAAAAGGGTTGGAGTTTCCCGTCGTGTTCTTGGGCGGCATGGAGGAGGGCGTATTCCCGCATAGCCGCTCATTCGAGAGTGACCGCGAAATGGAAGAGGAACGCCGCCTGTGCTATGTCGGCATCACCCGCGCCCAAGATGAACTCTATCTCACCTATGCGAACCGGCGCGGGCAGTTTGGGCGCATCGCGTATAATCCTGTATCCCGCTTCTTAGGCGAAATTCCCAAGGAACTCTTCAAGACGACTCGCAGTAAGCCGACGGTCTCCTCGTTCGATCCGGACGAAGACGAGAGAAGAGGGGGAGAAGGGAACAGGGAACAGGGAACAGGGAACAGGATAAAGCCCAAGCCGACGATATTGTGGCGCGAAACCCGTTCGCCCAAAGAGGAGGAACGCGCCGAGGAAGCCGAATCCTATAAAGTTGGGCAGAGCGTGCGTCATGCAGTTTTCGGGCAAGGCGTTGTTTTAAGAGTAACGGGCAAAGGCGACGATACACAGGTTGAAGTCGCGTTCCCGAATGTCGGCGTCAAAAAGTTGCTGTTGGCTTATGCGAAATTGGAGCGGGTACTGTAAAAGCGATGTCACAACACATTACACTTCTTGCATCAGTCGGGTACAAGAACGTACCCGCCTAAAAAACAGACGTCCTACGGACGAACCACTGAGGAGACTCACGCCGCTGCATTGGGATTTTTGAGTGCGAAGCACGGCACGGAGGAACACCCATAGCAGAGAAATTCACTTCGCCGGATTGATGCAAGAGGTCTATTCGAGATTTGTTCCGAGAGCCAACAGGCAAATTTTTGTGCGGTTGTTGTAACAAAATCGCTCTGTCAGCGTCCCTGTAAATCAAAATTGCCGGGAGAATCACGATGACGCGAGACGAGACAAAGGGATTTCGGATAACGACGCAGTTGATGGGAATCAACGCAATGGGAGCGGGCGAAGCCGCCCTTCCTGCCTTGCCGCAATCCCGTCCCCTTGCCCCGTCCGTGCCTTCTGCGGGTTCCACCGCGTACGTCAGGAGTACAGACCGGCTTATGAACGCTTTCCCGCCGGAAGACGCCGACCGCCATCTGGACTTCGATGCGCTTGTCGCCAAATATGAGAAGAAAATCTTTAACGTCATCTATCGGTTTATCGGCGATTACGAAGAAGCCACCGACCTGACGCAAGAGACGTTCATCAGCGCGTATCGGCACTTTGATCGGTTTCGCGGCGATTCGAAAGTTTTCACTTGGCTGTATCAAATCGCCCGCAATTTGTGCATCAATCGCGTGCGCCAACGAGACCGCCAAAAAGTCCTGAAGCTCGAATCGCTCGACCAGCCGCGAGATTACGAGGACGACGACAGCACCGCTCGCGAAGTCGCCGATTGGACACACTCGCCGCAAAATGTCTTGGAAGACAAAGAATTGCGCCAGCGGATTCTTGCCGCCATCGACTCGCTTCCGCCCGATTACAAGGAAGTCGTGATTCTGCGTGAATTCCAAAATATGTCGTACAATGAGATTGTCGAAACGACAGGACTCTCATTGGAAAACGTCAAAACACGGCTCTCCAGAGCGCGGGGAATGCTCCGCCGCAAATTAGAGCCTTACTATAAGATGTAACGATTCCTCAAGAAACTGGCATATTCATCCCCCACTTGGGGTATCCTGATAGCCGGTAAATCCCACAGAAACGCGGACACCCCCTGTCCCGTCTGTATAGAAAAAGAACACCCGGAACCCAATTCCTGCTGCCGCGCTGAAGAAGACCGCACGCCACAGATCACAGTGAAGCGTCGTGCGGTGTGTTATTGCTGTAGACGCCGATCTTGCGTGGCGCACAGGAAGGAGAAGCTCAATTCGTATGAAGTCACGTTATCGCCTAAAGAGCAGCAGAACCCTGCCGTATCTGTTGGCAGCGGTTCCTGCCGCCTCGTTTGCACTGACCCTTGCGCTGCCGACACCCGCAGCCGCGCAAGCCGCCGAGCCGCCAGCCCAGAATCAACCTCCTGCTGCCGCTGGTTCCGTGATCTCCGAAATCATCGTCACAGGGAACAAAACCCTCAATTCTGAGAGTATTATCGCTTCAAGCGGGCATAAAATCGGCGACCCCTGTACCAACGAAGTCTTACTTCAGATGCAGGAAAGCATCTTTCGCACCGGCAATTTTGGATGGCAAACAGGACGGCAGATAAATAATTCTGTCAAAATTTCCGCGTCCGAGAAAGACGGCAAATGCAAAATCGAAATCGAAGTGGATGAAAATCCCAAAATCGATAAGAACGCGATCAATGTCGAAGGTTCAGGACCTATCAAGCCGGAAGTCATTCGCGATTTGTATACGGAAACAGCGGTCTTCAATTCCAATCAATTCGAACTCGACCTCATCGAGATTGAGAAAGCCTACCTCTCGAAGGGCTATCGAATGTCCTTTACGCAGGACACCGATCTCGACTCCGAGGGACGCCTCAAGATCAGTATTCTGGTGACCCGCGTCGCTGAGATCAAAGTCGCTGGCAACAACAAGACCAACCGCAAAGTGATCTTGCGCGAGATGCAGACCAAAGAGGGCGATTTTTTCAACGAAGTGACCTTCCAAAACGATCTTCGCAACCTCTATAATTTGCAGCTTTTCGATGATGTCAAGTTCAGTTATACGAATGTCGGCGCGGGACTGCAAGGCGTTACACTCAATCTGCCGGAGCGCAAATCGGGACAAGTCTTGGCGGGCATTGGCTTCTCCAACCGCGCCCAGTTGATCGGAACCGCCGAACTGACCGATACGAATTTTCAAGGAATGGGGCGTACCGTCAGCCTACAATGGCAAACGGGCGGAGCCGTCGGCAGAAGCAGCATTATCTTCAATTTTGCCGAGCCATGGCTTGACAGAAGACGCACACGCCTCGATATTTCCCTCTTTGACCGTGTTGCCTTTCGGTTCGCCGGCAATCTCAACAACTCCGTAATCGGCAATGGACAGGTAGTCGGAACGGATACGCGCTATAATGAACAACGCACGGGCGGCACTATCACGTTGCAACGTCCGTATGGAAAACAGTTCCGGCTCAGCACGACCCTGCGCGGCGAAAATGTGCGTCCCGATCCGCTGGCGTTGACCGCGACCAATGCATCCATTTTGCAGAATGGTCCCATTGTCGCCACCAGTTTCTCGGTGTCACGCGATACCCGCGACGTGTTTATAGACCCGATTTCCGGCGGCTTCCAAAATGTCAATTTGGAATTCGGTTTTGCCAATTTGGGGGCAGTAGCGGTTCCAGCGGGACAAACGGCTCCGCCCGCGTTCGGCGCGACGAGCTATATCAAATCGTTCTTCGAGGTGCGTCAGTTTTTCAGCCTTGCAGGCAAACGCACTCCGGGTAAACTTGCCGAACAAAAGAGTGCCCTCGCTCTGCGTACCTATCTGGGAATGTCGGCGGGACGCCTGCCGTTTTTCGAGCAGTTTTTTCTTGGAGGAGCCGAATCGCTGCGGGGCTATCGCGAAGACCGTTTCTGGGGGCAGAATGTTTTTCTTGCTTCTATCGAGTTACGGCAGCCCATCGCCCGCAGTCTCAAAGGCGTAGTCTTTATGGACATCGGGACGACTTGGGGGGGAGATTTCCAGGGGATTCAATTGGAAGGATTTACTCAAACGGGTTTCAGTCCTCATGCCGCTGTGGGAGTAGGCTTGCGTGTCGGTTCACCTTTAGGGTTGATCAGTCTCGACTACGGCTACGGCGCAGAGGGCGGACGCACCCACATCGGCTTGGGACAGAGATTTTAAGAGAATCGTGATCAGGAAGGAAGGAACGGAATCATGTCGGAACCAAAAATCGGTTTGCGAGCGATAGTCTTGGCGTGTATCGCTTTGTGTATTTTCGCCACACTGCAAGGCGCGAATGCCGGACAAGACAAAGGTGGCGGATTAAAAGTCGCCTCAGTGGATGTTCAACGCTTGATTGGCGAATATAATTTGTTCAACAAAAATATCAAGGTGCTTTTGGACAAAGATCAGGCAAATCTGAGTCTACTGCGTGCGATGCAGCAGCATCCGCTTCTGCCCGAAGCAGAAAACCGAATGCTGGCGGATTTGATGGTCGTCGAAACGACGCAGCAAGGCGGATTGAACGCCGCACAAAAAGATCAGAAGCAGAAATTGCTCGATAAAAGCAAGGCGTTGTCTCAAGAATTCATCGAATTGCAACAGAAGAAAGTGATTGATCTTCAGCCCCAAGACAAAGATAAATTGAATGCTTACTATGGGATGCAGACATCTATCGAAGCTCGCCTCCAAAAACTACAGACAGAACTGAACGAAGCCATCCGTGCCGAAGCGAGCAAAAACGAGGGCATCGCCAACAAAACCATTCGCGAGACCATCACGAAATTCGCGAAAGACAAAGGCTATAACATTGTTTTCAGCAATCAGTTCGCATGGTATGCGGAGAGCGACATCACCGAAAACGTGTTGAAAGAACTGAATAAGTAATGATTGCGGAGTGTCCTCTCTCCGTGAGACAGTCTATGGCGAGAGCGGGAGTCGTTTTTCGCCTCGCCCTTGTTTTCGCCTCCGTTACAGTGCTTTGGGGGTGTCGTAAAGTGACGCCTGTCGTGCCGCAGCACTTTGTTCAGATCGATGTGCTGATTCCGCTCCATCCTGCCTATTCTCAAATCGTCTTTCAAGACAAAACCACGACGGCAATCACTGCCTCCGCAGAGACTTTCGCCATGCCGCAGCCCATCGCCACAAAACCGTTGCCGGAGCGTTTTGACGTCGGCGTTCTGGTTCCGCCGAGTATGGCACGAGAACGCGAACAACGGATCGCTTCCGATGCACGACGCTACCTTGCCCTGCTTGAAGGCTCTTTGGCGCGGCGGAACGAAGAGATTTTCGAGCGGGAACAGCGCGTCGGAAGAAAACAAGCCGCTATCGAAATCGAAGTCGAACGATTGAAACGCGAACAGATTCTCCGTGAGCAGTATGAGCGCGAACGTACCGCGTTGGAACGTCAGCGGCAGCCTCTGGAAGTGCGCGGTGTTGTCCTGCGGCGTCAAGAGCGCGTGTGGGTCGGTATGATGCGTTCCGATGCGGCGTTGCAGCTGAACCAAGTCAAAAATCGGATTGCGGCATTTGACAAACAGTTGGAAGACACAGACATTCGCAAAATTCCGGCTTTGATCGCAAAAGGCATGAGCGATTTCAAGAAAGACCGGGAAGCCGATCTGATGCGCCGTTTAGAAAATCGCAAAAAACGGCTGGAAGAGGAGACAGCGAACCGTATCGCCCGCGAACAGTTGCGCCTCGATAACGAATTGGAGTCGATCCCTGAACTGCACGAAGCGGTTTTGTCAGCCTCCGCCCCCGCCGATAAGCCTTTGCCGCCGCTCGAAACCTCCTCTACCGTTCCGTTCACGGCAGCGAAACCGAACCTGCGTGCCGCCCTTTCCCAAGCCCAAACCCAACAGAATATGTCGCGTATAAAGTGGATTGCGGTTCTGCGTGCCGATACGGAAAAAGCCGTTTTGCAAATTGCCGTGCGTGATGGCTGGAAATTGGTTCAGCAGGGAACTCCCAACGCCTCCAACTATACCGCGCAAGCCGCCGACGCTCTCAAATCCCAGTGGAAAAGGGAGTAGGTCATTAGACTTCTTGCAAGGGTCGGGTACAAGAACGTACCCGACTGAAAAACAGACGTCCTGCGGACGAAATTCC
>CAZPZP010000159.1:1807-7550 GCA_964591025.1 uncultured Chthonomonadaceae bacterium | reverse complement strand
CGCTTGGCGGAACGCCATCGTGCCGGGTATTTTCAATGCCCGCACAAAAGGCAAACTCTCAGCAACGAGAATTGGACAGCAACAATTCATTTCGCTGGACATCTGCAAGAGGTCTGATGAGATTTTCAACAAACTGCGGCGATTTCTCTGCTCCTTGCTGCATTTGGGCAAGTTTGGCGCGGGTTTGCTCAAATGCAGGTAGGCAGACAATTACGGTTTTTTGAGAATCTTGATCTGCGTGGAGAGCGTAAAACTCTTGCCGCCGATCTCATAGGTCGCTTCGCCGAAAATTGCCGCATTGAAACCGGAAGGGCGCGTATAGCCCGCCTTCCATTTGCCATCTTCGGGTGTGATCGGAACCGAAGTCCATTTGGCATCCCGAAAATCCGTCGTTGAAGCCGTCGCCGAGAACAGCCGTGCCGATTTGGGCTTGACGCTGCTGTCAATCGTCAATTCTGCGCCGTTTGGCATATCGGAATACGCCCACGTCAATTTGGGGAGCGGCTTCTTTTCGGCATTCGAGACGACGAACGCCGTGAGCGTATTGAAAACCCGCATCCGATCTTCCAACCCGTGACCGCTGTTTGGGGCATAGAGTACCCACTTGTCGCCTTTGAGATCGTCCCAATACAGATTGAGCGCATCCTGTGACCAATAGCGATCATTGGTTCCGTTGATAATCAGTTTCGGCAGTGTCAGCGTTTCGCGATAGGAATAGGGATCGGTGAGGGCAACGATTCGTTTGCCGCGTTCGGTGTCCAGTGCCTGAATCATGCCGCCATCAACATAATCCCTGATCTCTTCACTGGGTTTGCCGCCCAACATTTCCAACTGGTGTGGCATCTGTTTGGGCATATTCAGTGTGTCGATCACCATCGGTGCAATAGCTTTGACGCGCTTATCCTTGCTCGCCCCGACCAGCCATGCAGTCCAGCCGCGCTTGCTTGCGCCCGTGATCAGAAAGTCGGAAATTTCGGGCAGTTTGTCGGCTTTGGCGAACTCCTGCACGGCATCCATAGCTTTGATTACCGATTTCGCCATCGGAAACTGGAGTAGCCACGTCTCGTCGCCCGTCTCGAAAAATTTCTGCCATGTGTAGACAATCAGAGCATCCTCGACCTTGCCCTCATAGAGCGGTTGTTTCGGAACGCCATATAGGATCGCAAAATAGGCTCCTGAGTTCTTCGCCGCCGTCATACCGAGCGTCGTTTCGGAGGGATTGCCGTTGCCGCCGGTATTGAGCAACGTACAGAAATGGGAATACTTGAGGTTTTCGGGACGGAAAACTTGCAGTTTATGCTCCCAAACGTGTCCCTTCCACTCCTGCGAGACAAGATGAAGTTCGTAGACGGTTCCGCCGTCGAGTTTGGTCTCGCTCCGTTTTTCCCATTTGTAGATCGGTTCCGGTTTCTTGATAAAACTCTGAAGGTCGGCGTGGGTAGGTGTCATGGGTATCAGTCCGTAAAGCAAGCCTGTGAACGCCATCAAAAGTGATTTCCGCATTGTCGTGTTCTCTCTCTCCTGCCGCATTGCAAGCGTAAATTGTCTGTGTGTTGGTTTCGCGAACTCTCTGCCCGATTCCTGCATGATTTAAGCGGGAACCATTTCTGCGTCCGGTTCAAGGTAGAAATTGTGTGCGTAAAGGTCGGATATCTGCGCCAATTCGTCGGCAGTTAGCGGCGGGGTGTCCGTCGCCTTCACAAACTCCTCCATCTGAATCGCATCATAAATATTGGGGAAAATCCCGGTCATGGCGGGTTGGGCGAGCAGCCACTGAATTGCCATTTGAGAAGGAGTGCGCCCCGCATCTTCTGCCGCAAAACGTAATTTCTCCAATTTTTTGATGCCGTCGAGAAGCCATTTTTTTCGCATTTCATCCGTTGTGACCCGATGACTACGGTGGTCGTTCGCGCCGAAGGTCGTCTGCTCGGTATAAGTTCCTTCGAGAATGCCGGAAGCGTGCGGCACGCGCACCAAAATCGGAACACCATATTCGGCGGCGGCGGGGCAAAGCGTTTCGCCCAAAACCTGTTCGAGCATATTGTAGATGATTTGGACAGGGGCGCGGCGTTCGCGGAGACAGTACAAACCCTCTTCGACTTGGCGATCCGCTTTAAGCGCAGGACCGAGTGCCGCGCCATAGGACAGAATTTTGCCTTCGGAGCGTAATGCTTCCAGTTCGGCAAAAAGATCGTCGCGATGGAGGGCGTCGAGGCGCGGATTATGGAGTTGATAGAGGTCAATGCGATCCGTATTCAGTCGCTTGAGGCTCTCCTCGCACGCACGGCGCACAAACGCGGGCGACCAATCATGCGGACGTTCGCGCTGTCCGGGCTGAATTCCGGGAAACCCATACCAGTCGTAGCCGAACTTCGTGGCAATCGCGATTTCGTCTCGGTGACTGCCCAAAGCGTCGGACAGCAGGGTTTCGCCTTTGCCGTCGCCATACACATCGGCGGTATCATAAAACGTGATCCCCAACTCTAACGCCCTAGTCAAGAGGGAAACGCCGATAGCGTCGTCTTCGATGCCCCACATCGTTGTCGAAACCGTCCAAACGCCGAAGCCGACCACTGAAACCTGTAATCCTGTGTTCCCTAAATCGCGATATTCCATATTTTTATCCTGTCTTGCCAAAATCTGACGGGAAGAAGAATTTCGCCTGAACCTTTTAGCGTCTCCCTCCGACTAATAGAATACCAGAGCGTCCGAAGCGAGTCAATACACGCGACGGAATGAATTCCCTGTTTGTGTTGACTTTGCCGTCAATGTGTGATAAAATTGCCCGTCTCTATGAATTCTCGAACGACTAAGGAGTCTGTGCTATGACACTCCGTAAGATGCTTCCGATTGCGTTTAGCGCGTATGCTGTCCTGATGATGGCAAAGGCAGACGCCCAATCGCCCTTTACTATTCGACGCCCGCCGGACGGAGCCACCGCCCGCGAGAAAGTGCGCGTCGAAATTCCGCGTGGCAGTATCAAAGACGGCGGCTTCGTCGCATTCTATATTGACGACAAATTTTATGTCGCTCTGTCTCCGCAAACCGATGCGGCATCCCAGAATAAGCCGTTTACCTTTATTTGGGACACAAAAGAGGCAGGTATTTCCGATGGAGAGCATTCCATCAAGGCGATTCTGTATGAACTTGCCCCCGGACTGAGCAGCACCAGTGTCGCAGTCAACGAAAAATCAATCAGCGAAGTCAAAGTGACTATTGCCAACAAAATCAAGGATGGACCGCGTTCCTTGAGATTGCGCTACAAATACCGCAATGGGGCGAACTTAACCTATAATCGTGACAGCAAATCGCTGATCGTCGGCGGCATTTCCCAGAACGGAATGTCCACTAGTGACGAAATCCTCAGTTCCATCAAGAGCAAATTTCAGTTGGGCATCGAAGATTCGCGTCCGTCGGAAGATGTCGCGCTCGTTCGCAACAAAATGACCTCACTCTCTGTGCTGGCAGGACAGCAGGAGACAACCATCGATCCGGTGCAATTGTCGGGATCGATGTTCCAAGAACTCAATGCACAGGGCAAGGTGCTTTATGAGACAGGAGGGCAGAATTTGGGCGGAATGACAAGTGCCGAAGGGCAGCCGATTCTGACCACGCTCGAATTGCCATTGTTGCCGCTACAGTCTATTACTGTCGGTTCGACATGGGTCACTCCTTCCGAGCGTCTCGATATTCCGGGTTTGCCGCCGGAGATGCAGCCTCGTGCTTCGCTCAAGAACAAATTCGAGGGTCTGGAATGGGAAGGTGGGTTCAAGACGGCGAAAGTGCATCAGGAAGTTACGGCGAAACTGCCGATGATCACTTTCGGCGCGATTGAAGTCATGGCTCCCGAAGTGAAATATGAGCGCGATATTTATGTCGCCTACACATCTGGCACGCTGGTCAAAACCACACGCACCATCACGATTACCGGCAAAACGCTGTCCACTGCGGGCGCACCGGCGGAATCCGGCATGGGCGGCGGCGGCAGCGGCATGGGTTCCATGATGGGAATGCCTCCCGGCATGGGTGGTCGCGGCGGTGGTTCTATGGGCGGTGCGCCTCAGATGGGTAGTATGCCCCCAATGGGAGGGCGCGGCGGTGGTTCTATGGGCGGACGCGGCGGCGGCTCAATGGGCGGCGGTGCGCCCCAAATGGGCGGACGTGGCGGCGGCAGTATGGGCGGCGGTGCGCCTCAGATGGGCGGACGCGGCGGCGGCGGTATGGGTGGAGGTCGCTTTGGCGGCGGTAAAGGCGGCGACGAGGATGGCGGAATGCGTCCTCCGGGTGGTCGCATGGGCGGCGGCTCGATGGGCGGCGGACGAAATATCGGCGGCAGCCTCGGCGGCGGTGTCAACCAAACCGACGCACTGCGTCCGATCACGCTCAAGTCTATCGCAGAGACCCAATTCCAATCGGCAGCTGGCGGGCAAACCGCTTCCCGATAGATTAGACTTGAAATAAATCAACCCCTCTGACACAAAATGACAGAGGGGTTTTTGTTTGCCAAGTTTCTTTGGAGAAAATTTTGCACGAGGGGGCGATTTCTGCGTATAATAGAGGGAGTAAGAGGAAAGAGGGCAAGGCAATGTTTTTTCGACGCGAACCGATGACCGATGAAAGACGAATGGAGCTGGTGGAGCATTTGGGTGAACTCCGCACCCGCCTCATGCGCTCGATCTTGTATCTGATCCTTGGAGCCATCATCGCTTATCAGTTTTTCACGCCGCTCTATGCTCTGCTTTATAAACCGCTCCAGCGTGAAATGAAAGTCCAAAATGCCATCGCGGCAACAAAACAGAAGGCGTCTGCTGACAATGGCATTTTCCCTCTTCCTCTTGAACCCAAAGGCGAAACGATTACCAGAGACGAGTATTTGTCGCTGCGAAACGCCGTGATCTGGCTTCACGCGCATCCCGGAACGGGCAATCAGGTCGCGATGGGATTTACCAAGTTTTGGGAACCGTTTATGTTGCGCCTCAAACTCAGCATCATTTTCGGGTTTATCTTGACGGCTCCGTTTATCCTTTGGGAGATTACTCAGTTTATTGCTCCTGCCCTCACAGCGGAAGAAAAGCGTCCCCTGCGCCTTCTCATGCCTGTGTCGGTACTGATGATGGCTTCGGGCGTCACTCTTGCTTACTCCATCATGTTCTACGCGATACGCTGGTTTTTGTCCTATATGGACGACTTTCCGCCCCCGAACAGTCTGCTCCAAAACCCGCAGGATTATGTCCTATTCTTCGTGAAAATCATGGCGGTTTTCGGGTTGGTGTTCCAGTTGCCGGTCATTTTATCGGGCGGTGCGTTCTTGGGATTGATCTCGTCCAAAGGCATTATCAAAAACTGGAGGTACGGCATTTTGTTGGCGGCTCTTTCGGGATTGTTCATTCCAACCAACGATCTTGTCTCGATGACGGCAATCGCGACTGCTGTGATCGTTCTCTATTTCGGCAGTTACTTTTTGGTGCGCGGCATCGAAATCAGCAAGGCGCGACGGCTGGCACGCGCCCCCAAGCCTTAAGCGATGGACAGTGCCGGATACATTTCCGATTTGCGGCGTGCTACGTTCTACAAGGGGCAAATTGCTCATGTCGAACGCATTCCGGCACGCCCGCCGCAAGCCGGAATTTTGGAGCGTCCGCTTCATACTGAATTGGAGCAGAGCCTTCGCAATTTGGGCATCGGAATCCTCTATTCGCATCAAGCCGAAGCGATCAATGCCGCACGCGACGGGGATCATGTG
>CAZPZP010000159.1:0-1797 GCA_964591025.1 uncultured Chthonomonadaceae bacterium | reverse complement strand
GATCATGTGACGGTTGTTACGGCGACTGCCAGCGGCAAAACTCTCTGCTATAACCTGCCGGTTCTCGACGCCGTTCTCAACGACAACAAAGCACGCGCCTTTTATCTTTTCCCCACGAAAGCCCTCGCCCAAGACCAACTCGGCAAATTGGACGGCTTCGAGCTGTTCCCCAAAATTCGGCACGCGACCTATGACGGCGATACACCCGCCACGGAACGCCGACTGATCAAGCGCGGCTCGCATATTGTCCTCACCAATCCCGATATGCTCCACCTCGGAATCCTGCCGTATCATTCGACATGGAGCGCGTTTTTTGCCAATCTCAAATATGTGGTGATTGACGAGATGCACGTCTATCGCGGCGTCTTCGGGGCGCACCTTGCCCACATCATGCGGCGACTGCGGCGAATTTGTGAATTTTATGGCTCCTCTCCCCAGTTCCTGTGCTGTTCGGCGACGATTGCCAATCCCGGAGAACTCACCCAAAAACTGACGGGAATCGACCTGCCGATCATCGTGGACAACAATGGCGCACCGTCGGGAGCGCGAACCTTTGTCTTCTGGAACCCGCCCGTGATTGACCCGAATGAGGGAACGCGGCGCAGTGCCAACGTCGAAGCGACTCATCTTTTTACCGATATGGTCACCCAGAACATCCGCAATATCACGTTCACTAAAGCCCGCAAAAGTGCCGAATTGATCCTCCGCTATGCCCGCAACGACCTCGACCTTCGCGCCCCCGCACTGTCTCAGCGAATCATGGCGTATCGCAGCGGCTATACCGCCAATGAACGCCGCGCTATCGAACAGGGCTTGTTTCGCGGCGATCTCGTCGGCGTGACGGCGACAAACGCGCTGGAACTGGGGATTGATGTCGGCGGGCTTGATGCCACTATCTTGACCGGCTATCCCGGAACTATCGCCAGCGCGTGGCAGCAGGCGGGGCGTGCGGGGCGGGGCGGCGAAGAGTCGCTTGCCATCATGGTCGCCCTCGATAATCCGCTGGATCAGTTTTTAATGCGCCATCCCGACTACTTTTTCGGCAGAGCGCACGAACGCGCCATCGTCGATCCCGACAACCGGCGTATTCTCGCCAAACACCTGCTGTGTGCTGCGTATGAGAAGGGACTGGAACGCTCCGACCTCAAACTGTTTGGCAAAAACGCCCGAAGCACGGTTGAAACGCTGGAGCAGGAGGGCAAACTGGAATGGCGCAATGGTCGCTGGCGATACACTCACGCCGATTATCCGGCAGCGGCGGTCAATATCCGCTCGGCATCGAATTATACATTCCGCATCATTGACACAGGCGTAGACAATCGGCTGATTGGAACTGTCGAAAGCGGAATCGCGCACAAGACCTTGCATCAGGGCGCAGTCTATCTGCATGGCGGCGAAACCTATTTGGTGGAAAAACTGGACTTGCACGAGCGTATCGCATGGGTGCGTCCCGCCGAAGTCAACTTTTATACCGAAGCCCGCGAAATGTCGCACATTCTGATTTTGGACACCAAACACAGCCGTCAATTGGGCAAAACCACGGCATATTTCGGCGAGGTTGTGGTCACCAATAAAGTGGTCGGCTATCGGCGTAAGAAACTCTACAGCGATGAAGTTCTTGAGATTGTGGATTTGGAATTGCCGGAAGAGACATTCGAGACGGAAGCGTTCTGGTTTACGGTTCCGGGCGAACAGATGATGAGTCTGATCATGGAAGGCGGCGAATTGGGTGGCAGTATCCACGCCGTCGAACACGCGGCAATCGGGATGATGCCGCTTCTTTGCACCTGTGACCGC
>CAZPZP010000158.1:0-7566 GCA_964591025.1 uncultured Chthonomonadaceae bacterium | reverse complement strand
TCAATAGACCTCTTGCAAGAGTCCAGTAGAATAAATTCTTCGTGCAGGTCTCGTTCCGCTGTGCCGTGCTTCGCACTCGATAGGGCAAGGGGATTTCGTCCGCAGGACGTCTGTTTTTCAGTCGGGTACGTTCTTGTACCCGACTCTTGCAATTTGCTCTAATGGGTTTGCTGTCGTGAGAAATGTTCACGGAGTCAATCCTTATTTTTTGCTGGCTTATATGCGCTCTGAATACTATCTGTGCCAAGTCAAACGCCTGATGACGGGACACGCCATTCCTGCCATTTCTCAAGAAGATTTGTCCAAAGTGTTAGTCCCTATTCCCTCAGAGATACAGCAGGAGAGCATTGCCCGCTCCGTGTCGGCTCTTCAGAACTTGCGAAGAGAAGCGTTGAAAGCAGGGGAGGAAATGATTTCCGAAACAGAGTGCCTTATCCAATCTCTGTGATGCCTTCTGATCCTGAATTGTATCGAATTTGTCACTTTGTCAAAAGATAGACAGCGCGGGAGAAAATCGTCTATACTGACAAATTGCAGATTTTTTGTCGGATAAGCATCTTTCCCGCGAAAGGCTGGTGTTATCGTGCCGTCTCGTTGTCCGTCCTCAGTCCGCGCTTTCCTTCCTCTGATGGTTCTCGCTTTGGCTGCCGCTGGTTCATCTGCTTGGGCGCAAAAACTCTCTCCCGTCAAACTTCGGATCGCGGGCAGTGAGGTGACGCTCAAGTCGCCTGTCCTAACCGACGGCACAGAAACGTACGCGCCGCTCGATGTCTTGGGTTCGATTGGCGGGATCGGCAAAGTCAGCAAAAAAGGCGACGCCGTTACGGTGAATCTGCCGCTGCTCAAAAAAGAGAAGGAGATTGCCCTCGCTCGACTGGAAGGTAAGCCGATGCTGCCGCTCTCGGAGTTGGCAAAACTCTTGGATGCGTCGGTGCATCGTCCAAATGAGTTGGGCGAAGATGGCAAGCCGCTGCCGGACAAAATCGGCGATACCGTTTATCTCTTGGCACGAGTCAAAGAGGCAAAATTCGAGAATGGCACGCTCAAAGTCGTCACCAGTTTTCCGGTTCCTTACAAGGTCAAAATGGTGACCTTGGCGAAGCCGTTTCGCGGGTATATAGACTGCGTCGGCGCGAAAGTGGACGAGACGCTAAACCTTACGCTGCTGCCGGAAACCGAGAAACGCGCCTTACGCCTGCGTGCCGGACAGAATACGCCGGAGATTGCGCGAATCGTTTTGGAATTGGCAGACGGCAATCTGCTCAAAGTTGTTGAGATGCCGCTTAATACCTCCGAGACGATTACCGCAGTGGTTGTCAAAGGCGCGGCAAGTGGCGCGACGGTCAAGATTGAGCCAAAAAAGACAAACAACAACCCTCCCGTCAAAATCGTGGACAATCGGGTACAAACGCCGAAAACACCGAATGAGAACCCGCTATCAGCCACAAACCCCAACCCGCCCAAAGCGAACGGCACGACGCAAACGCCGGTCAATACGGACGAAACACCGCCAATCCCGAATAACCCAACGGTTCCACCCGTTACGCCCAACGAGACGAAGCCCGCGACAAAGCCCCAAGTCAAACCTGCCAAGAAAAAAGCCCCGCCCTTGATTTTGGTCAGTAAAATCAGCATCAATACCGACAGCGACGACCTGCTCAAAATTCAGGTCAATACCAGCGGCAAGGCGCGTCCGTTTGTGCGCTATGAACACGATGCCAGCGAACTCGTGATTGATATACCGAACGCTCGCCTCAATCTCGAAATGGGGCAGGATTTGGAGCGCAAACTGGGGCATCCGCTTCTCAGCGGCGTGCGTATCGAGAGCTTCGAGGATGTAGAACCCCTGACCCGCATCACATTGGAGATTCCGTATATCGTTGGATTTACGCCGAATGCGTTCGAGAAGTCGTTCACCTTAGAACTGAGGAAACCCCGCGAGTCCGGCGGACGTCTTGCAGAGAAGTTGATCGTCATCGATCCCGGTCATGGCGGAACCTCATCGGGAGCCGTCAGCGGCGGCGTGCTGGAAAAGCACCTGTGCCTCGCCTTCGCGCTTAAACTCCGCACTGCCCTTGAAGCATTGGGCGCAAAAGTCGTCATGACTCGCGATAAAGATACCAGCGTCGCCCTTTATGACCGCCCGCGACTTGCCAACGATATCGGAGCCGATCTGTTCGTCAGCATCCATAACGACAGCACGTCTCGTCCGGGTTCGGCTTCGGGAACCACGACGTATTATCACATGGGCGATCCAAGTAGCCGCGCCCTCGCCGCGTGTCTGCAACAGGCGATTTGCGGCTGTTCCGGTCTGCCGAATCGCGGCGCGTTGTCGGACAGCGTGTTGTATCAGAGCGGCTTGGCAGTTTTGCGTGCCAGTTCGATGCCCGCTGTTTTGATCGAAGTTGGGTATCTCAATAACAATCGTGATCGCGCCAAATTGAGCAATCCCCTCTTTCAGAAAATGGTCGCCGATGCGATGATGCGCGGCATTCGGAAATATGTCGAGAATACGCCGATCAGTGAAACCGAAAAATCCGAAAGCGAGATGTCTCCCAAAGAAGAGACACCGCCAACCGAGGAGCCTCCGCATTGATGATCTCCTCGTCGGGTACTGAAAGTACCCGCCTCGGTGTCCTTCGGACGAGCGTCCTGCCGGACGCGACACACAACTCAGTCAAACCGAATCGCATTTCTGTCCGCAGAACAGGTGTACTTGATAACCGGAGATTTTAATCTCCGGCACGATTGATGATAATCATGGCTAAATTTATTCCCATACTCACCGTATGTGCGGTCAGCCTCGCCCTTGTTGGCTGCGGCTCACGCACGACAACGACAACAACCGAAAGCCCTGCGCCCGACACTGCGTCTGCGGCGACGCCGGGAACGACACGCGCCGCCACTGTGCCGGAAACGCCTCCTGTGACCCCGCCGACGCCGATCAAAGACGCTGTCGAGAAGGCAATTCTCGCCGGTGAGGGCAAGACGTTTCCCAAAGGCACGCGGCTTGTCGGCGTCGATCTCAATGACGGAACCGTAACGCTTGACTTGAGCCAAGAGTTCAATAAACTCGGCGAGATGGGCGACTCCGTCGAATCCGAAGCGCAGAAAGTTTTGCGAGACGCGGTGGCGACGGTTCCCACCGTAGAAAAAATGCGCGTGACGGTGGAAGGCAAGCCCTACGAGAGTCAAATGACCGACTGGAACACGCCGTTTTCGGTGCGTGATACCAGTGAAGACAACAGTATTCCAAAGGGAGCGGGAGTGCAATGAGAATGGCGAATGCGTATGCCCCGATAGGTGTATTCGATTCGGGTGTGGGAGGCTTATCGGTAGTGCGGCGACTGCGCGAATTGCTGCCGAACGAGACGCTGGTTTATGTGGCGGATCAGGCGCACGTTCCGTATGGCGGGCGCGATTTGAGCGAAGTGCGTGACTTTGCCTGTGGTATCTCTTCGGCGTTGATTGGCGCGGGATGCAAGGCGATTGTGATGGCGTGCAATATCTCGTCGGCAGTTGCGCTTGAGGCGTTTCAAGAGGCACATCCGGCGGTTCCGGTTGTTGGCGTCATCACTCCCGGAGTCGAGGCTGCATTACAAGCCGTCGAACCGCCCGGATATATAGGAGTGCTGGCAACCGAAGGAACCGCAAAAAACGGGGCATATCTGAAGGCGATCTCCGAGTATCGTCCTTCGGCAGATGTGGTGACTGTGGCGTGTCCGCGATTTGTGCCGCTTGTCGAAGCGGGGCTTGAAAATTCGGAAGAGGCACGGAAGGCTGTCCGTCATTACCTCGTTCCGATGATCGCCAAAAATGTGGACGCGGTGATTTTGGGGTGTACACACTATCCGTTTCTCATGCCACTGCTGCAAGCCGAGGCTCCGCAGCTGCGCTTTATCGATCCGGCGTACCAAACAGCGGTCGCGTTGCAAGAGCGATTGGGATTGTCGGATTTGCTGTGCGATATGGCTCCCGGCGTGATTCGATTTTTGTATACTACAGGGAACGACGTGAACGGTTTTGATACGGCGTGCCAACGATTCCTTGCCAAAAACGAGTATCGTCTGACCGTTGCCGCGTCATGGAAACGGGGTTCGCTGTTTCTGCCCGACTTCGCGCATTTCGCACAAGACGCCTTGCTTCTGCATTGATGCCTCAAGGGAAACGCTTGCCGCGATTTCAGAGTGTCGCCGCTGTTGACCCTTTGTGATCCGCCAGCACTTCATCAATCACACGCCGGGTTTTTGCGGCTTCAATGGGGTTGGTATGGCGGTGTTGAACGAGCGTGATCAGAGCCTTCCACATCGCCCAGCCGCGCCCACGCTCCCACGTCGCCTCATCGAGCGGAAGCGCGGCACGGAACGCCTCCCGACTCTCCCCCGAAAACAATGTCCACGCAATCACCAAGTCGCACGCGGGATCACCTGCGCCCGAACATCCAAAGTCGATGACGGCACTCAATTTGCCTTCACTGACAAGCAAATTTCCCACAGCGACATCTCCATGAATCCAAACAGGGACGCGGCTCCATTCCGATTGGCGGGCAGTTTCCCAGACTTCAGCAACGGCATCAGTATCAATCTCGTCATTCAAGGTGATAATGGCGTTGCGAGTTTCTGCGTCATAAACCGAGAGTGATCCGCCGCGATAAAAGTTATGCGCTCCCGGCAGAGGTGCGTCGGTAGAGTCAATTCGTTGCAAGGCGGTGAGGAATTGGGCGAGTTGGAGCGTAAATTGGGGAAGGGCGGCAATGCGTTCTGCGGTGGCGTTTTCGCCGTCAATCCACTGATAAACAGACCAATGCCAAGGATAACCTTCGGCGGGGACGCCCATCGCTAGAGGAACAGGGATCGGAAGCGGCAGGAGCGGCGCAAGTTTTGGCAGCCAGCGGTGTTCCTTTTCCACTTGCGCGGCATAGCCCTCGGCACTCGGCAGACGCACCGTCATATCACTGCCGAGATGGAAAGTTTTATTGTCCCATCCACTGAGTTCAACAGGTCGGACTGGCAGGTTTGCCCATTGAGGAAACTGCCCGGAAATTAGCCGGTTCACAAGCGATTCATTGATGATCATTTTAGCAGTAGTAGGTGCGTTTAGCGCGTGAACAGAACGCCACAAACCTCGTCCTGCATGAGAGAGTCAAAACTGAAATGTGATGCGGTGACGACTGGGCAGGACAACTGACGGGCGATAGCAACACAGACGGCGGCACTGTAAGGCAAATCATAAGCCTCATGGATATACGTGGCTTCTACATCGAAGGCGGGATAGTTCCAGATAATCAACCGACTCCGCAATCTTTCTATCTCTTGGTTTGCCCGCGTTGCACCAACAGCACGGTTTCGCTCTTCATACAGATCACTGAGAACCATGTCGTAGGTGTACGCCATGCTATCCGATAGCAGCAGTTGTTCTATCACGACATGATCCGCATCGCGATTCAGCAACGCTTCCTGTGACGTGAGATCGAAAATATATTCCATTCTAATTATTCCGACTTCTTTCTCTGCAAATCTCTCAGCAGGGATTTCATGATATACCGGCGTTCACGCACGGCGAATGGAACTTTCTCACCGGGATCAGCAGAACGCTGTGCCTCAACCAAAGCAGAACGCTCTTCGGGTGTCATCTGCTGACACGCTCGAATTTGTTCATGGATATACTCCGGCATCTCAAAATTCTCCTGGATTGGTGGTAACTTCGGTTTATTCATGGGATGTTCTTTCTCCTTGCAAATCGCTCGGCACACAAATAGTATATCACAGTCTTGCAACTATGCATAGAGACGCTTGGGCGGCACACCGATGGCGGGGGCAGGTGTCTGCGTTACCGTTTCGCGCCGGCGAGCGGCAGAGTGCTGGCTCCTGTCAGTGCTATATCCACGCCACGCGCCGCCTCTCTGCCCTCCATAATCGCCCAGACGATCAGCGATTGACCGCGCCGCGCATCGCCGCACGCAAACACATTCGGAACAGAGGTCGCATAAGTCTCGTCGGCGCGAATATTGCCGCGCTCGTCCAATTCCACTCCCAACTGTGCGAGCAGTCCGTCTCTTTGCGGGTGGACAAACCCCATCGCCAGCAAAACCATTTCTGCCTCTATGGTGAACTCGGAATCGGGAACTTCCTGCATGGTTCGGAGTCCGGCGGAATCGCACATCCACTCGACACGCACGCCGGTTAAATGAGTGACTTTGCCATCAGTACCGTTCAGTGATTTTGTGTGGATGGCGTAGTCGCGGCAGTCGTTCTCTTCATGGGCGGAGGAAACGCGGAAAATCATCGGATAGTGCGGCCAAGGCATCGTGTCATCACGCGAATCGGGCGGACGTGACAAGATTTCGTACTGGTAAATTCGTTTTGCGCCTTGCCGTATCGCCGTGCCGAGACAGTCCGCCCCCGTATCGCCGCCGCCCAAAATCACCACGCTTTTGCCTTCGGCGGTGAGTTGTGGATTGTGCGGATTCCATGTTCCTGCGACCTGCTTGTTCTGCTGCGGCAGATACTCCATCGCGAAATGAATGCCGTCGAGTTCGCGCCCCGAAACCTTCAAGTCACGCGGAACCGTCGAGCCAACTGCGATCACAATGGCGTCGAATTGCGATTGAAGTTCCGCGCCTGTAACGTCCACTCCCGCGTCCACGCTCACCTTGAAGATCACGCCTTCGGCTTCCATTTGAGCAATGCGGCGATCCAAGACCCATTTCTCCATCTTGAAATCGGGAATACCATAGCGCAGCAAACCGCCAATTGCATCGTCCCGCTCGAACACTGTTACGAAATGACCAGCACGATTGAGCTGCTGTGCGACGGCGAGTCCCGCCGGACCGGAGCCGATGACGGCAACGGTTTTGCCGGTGCGCTGTCGAGGAAGTTCCGGCACGATCCAACCCTCCGCCCATCCACGCATAGCAATCGTCTCTTCAATTCGTTTTATCGTGACAGGGTCTTGATTGATGCCGAGAACGCACGCCGATTCGCAGGGCGCGGGGCAGAGTTTGCCGGTAAATTCGGGAAAATTGTTGGTCGCATGAAGTTCGGCGAGAGCGTCCTGCCAGCGTCCGCGATAGACCAGATCGTTCCAGTCGGGAATGATGTTGCCGAGCGGACAACCTTTGTGGCAAAATGGAATGCCGCAGTCCATACACCGCGCCGCTTGTGCCTTGATTTTGGCGTCGGGAAACTCTTCGTAAACTTCAATCCAATCCTTGATTCGTTCAGCAATGGGGCGGCGCGTAGGCAGTTCGCGCCCGTATTTCAGAAAGCCTTGCGGGTCAGCCATAATTGTATTCTCGTCCTCGTCTCAATTCTCGAATGCGCTGTTGCCCGGACGCCATTGTCGGGAGAAGAGTATACCCGAAAAGTCTGCTTCTCTGCATCGTCCCGCTTGCCGGATTTTCTCAAGGGAGCAGAGTAATCGAATGGCTTGACAGTTATCGCAAGAGGGGCTATCCTTGAGAAGTCCGCACCATTGCAAGAGGAGACACCTTATCATGACCGATTTAGAGATTCGGTAGCACCACAGTAAACCGTGAAACTGTTCAGCCCTGAAAATGTCCGAGAT